>DAXZ01000007.1 GCA_002506665.1 Nitrosopumilus sp. UBA526
TGATTGAAGAGGGGATTCTAAACACATCTTCATAGGAATTTGTCTACCATTCATACGTTAATCTCGAAATACTATGGCAGGTCTCTTTAAACATCCAAAACGGCGTCTCAAAAAACTACTCAGGGACGGTGAGTATGATGAGGCAGTATCCTTTGGAAAAAGCCTCGAGTCCAAATACTCTGATGATCATGACTTTATGTTTATCATGGGTAGCGTCTTCTTTATTGTAGATGATGCAAAAAGGGCACTGCCATACTTTGAACGAGCGCTTCAATTAGATGACAGCGATATTGAGACACTAACCCTAACGACTAATGTGCATCTAGCCTTGCAACAAAAAGATGAGGCCATTGATTGTTGCAGACGTATAATCAAGCTTGACCCTAAAAACTCTGAAGCACAAACATTGCTTGAAAAACTCGAGTCTATCTGATGTGTCAAGCTACTTTATCTCATAGACATTATCCAAAAGCCAGTTGCAAAATTCTGTAACCTTTTCATCAAAGTCAGTCCAGATGTGAACTGAATGGGGCAGGATATCTATCTTCCAGCTATCTGTATACACCCTTACTCCTTCATTGTTCTCATACATGTAGGCATCCTCTGTCTTGACATCCCCTAGAATCTCTACTGCCTTTTGTTTGATTATCTGCCTGTCTATCGGGAATCTCTTCTTGTCTTGGTTTATAATCAGGCTCAGATCCCTGGTTCCATACCTCTCAAACTCTTCAATCCTGCCTTGTTTTGGAAAGTTTACAATTAATTTGATATTGTATCTCTTGCCGACATCCTTGCCAATCTCTACAATTCTTGTATATGCCATCGCCGGATTCTTTTTTAAAAGAAATCTTATTTGTGCTAGGTCTTTTCTCAACTGAGACTGCAAATCTGTTACCAACTCTGAGAATATCATGTCATTGTAAAAACTCGTATCATTACTATTAATCTAACTCAAGCTTGGTTTTTTTAGAACCTCAAACCAGCATACGAGTATGGCAATGCCTATGGACTATGATGGAATGAGGACAGACGATGCCTCTGAGAGAACAGATAATGTAGATGAATACAGGAGAACATGCATTGATTTTGTTGAGAGTATCTCACATGATTATGAGGACTGGGTTGATTATTACAAACTTTCTGCAGATGAGGACAAGCGAAGACGTGATGGTATCCGAGCTATCGTAACACGGACAAACCAATGGATAGCAAAGGTCGCACAATCCATCAAGGCAGTTGATGTAGTAATGAATGATGGAATCCAAAAGATGGCAGAATCCACTGCAGGAAAACCCTTTGAGATAGGCGTCTTTGTAAATAACCGATCAGGCTATACTGAGACAAATCCGGGAATTATTGATGTAAATGTAAAGGCAAGCGGCAGGGAGAAAAAGACAAAGCTGGGATTTCATTTCCAAAAGACTAGATTTAGAATCGACTCTACATGTGGTGCCTACATTGATGAGAATAACCTGCCAATTATACCATATGATTTAATGGACATTCATCTAAAACTGCATGTCCAAGACGCAAAGCCTCGCGATGTCATCTCATTTACTGTTACGGTATGTGAGGTTACAGATGATATCGAGTATGACCGGCGGGGGGTCTCTACTATCATACACATAGTATAGAAACTATTGAAGAAGGCTAATGAATTTGCCAGTGCCGTCTAGTCTTATGGAATTGATCGCTGAGAGCTCATCTAGGCTATTCATCTTTAGATATCCCTCAGAAACAGTATACAAGACATTATCAATGTAAAATGTCCTTGCATAATCCATATCGTAATACCCCTGCTTTGAGTGTGTTATTGTTCCTCTTAGATCAAACCCATCTGAATCATCCAAATCAAACACATAAAATCCGCCCCAATAACCGTCGCTCATCCTAAATCTTTTGTCAAGATCTTGTACATCGCTGGTAATCGGAATCGCCAAAGTGTTACTTTGTTTATCAAAAAAGAATGCCTTGTGATCGTACAATGCCTCAGACTCTGTTGTTACCTCTCCTATTACGACCTCATCAGATACTCTGGGATTACTCACATCTGATACATTAAACAATGCAATCTTGATTCCAAGCTGCACGACTCTGCCAAATGATTCATCGGTATCCCTGCCAATCCCGATAATGTTATCCTTGTCATATGGATGCAGATAGGTTGAGAATCCCGGGATCTTTAGTTCACCTAGCATCTTTGGTGTATCTGATGACAGGTCAATTACAAAGAATGGATCAATCTGCCGGAATGTCACCAAGTATAGTCTGTCTCCGATGAATCTTGCTGAGAATATATCTTCATTTGGGGCAATCTCATCTAGTCCTCCTACTATCTCTAGCTGTTCATCTAGTACATATACTGAATTTGCACGTATAGTGCCACTATTCTCTGAATAATAGTCTACAGTAGTTGCAACTCTGAATCTGTCTCCTTCTTGATCCATTGAGAACTGGTTTAGCAACCTGCCTGGAACCACACCATTTGCTACGTATTTTATCTCGGCATTCTCTGTTGAAATCTTGTGGATTACTGTATGACTCGTATCTTTTATCTCAGTCTCGTACATGTCTAGTGCCTCGTCTATCTCATCAAAGAGTTCATTCTTGGCATCATCGCTCATCTTGCTGTATGCCTCTTGCATCAGTTCTGAGATCTCTATCCATCGTACCTGTGGGTCTTGGAGCTTGACTGCTATCTGCTCTCTGATGTTCTCTGGTAATAATGGAACTACCACTGCTACAAATCCCTCTCTTTCCAACTTTTCATAAAACCCAGACGACATTCTCTTTTGATATGCTAGGTAGAAATTGTCCTCTGATACATAAAATGTTCCGGCCTTATCCATCAGAAATGATTCAGAGTTTATCTTGTCTCCAAAGATCTCAATAGCAGTCAACGTGCTAAAACTTGATGGCTGTTCCATATCATCAAAGTAAAATACATCCGGTGTCATGATCGTTATAGAGTTCTCTTGTATTACAGGCAACCTGGGATCTTGATAGCTTAGATAGCTGTTTGTTATCAGATATACATAGTCGTCTATCATTCGTGCATCTGCAAAGTAACCATCAGCGGAATAATCTCTGAGGATTGTGGGATTCTTTTTATCTGATACGTCCACAACTAATACATGTGTAACTGAAACAGATGACTCTTTTGGAACAAAGTCATACTGTGGTATGATCTCCTCGTCATTATACCCGCTGTAAAACATTACTAGTCTGTCGCCGTTTAGAAATATGTTTTCGATATCATCGCTCTGTGATGGAATATCTAATGCAATCTTTAGAATTAATTTTGCATCCTCTGCTGGATATGCATCAATAATTGTGAGCGTGTTTTCATTTACAATGTATACGTATTTTGAATCATTTTTGAGATAGTCTGGTTCATCTACATTTTGAACCTGAACGTTTGTTGTTGAATACGTCTCTCCTGATTTTATATATGCATCACTTGACATAGTCCCCATTGGCCAGCTATCTAGTATTACAGATCCACCTATCTTTATGCCTAGTCCCTCTTGCTTTCCATATTGCTCAAGTATGTCCCTTAGATCCTCTTGCGATGTTATCTTTTTAATCCCAGATATCTCCACCAAGTTTGATGTCTGGTTAACAATGACTGATTCGGTTGTGGATACCTGATCGTCTATGGGGACGATGGTAAATTCGCTCTTTTGTTCTGACTCTGCTGAAAGTAATATTCCTGCTGTGCCTATTGCAATAATGGCACCTATGACTGCGACTATCTTTACTGAGACCATCTATCAAATTTGTCTCAAATACTATGATTTAGCCATTACTACATATGGTTCTGTCGGGTTATCGGAACCCGTATTACAAATCATCATTTTTTACGTTCTACCAAAAGCCTTGCCGTATTATGGTCTGACTCGTACCACCGTGTCTTGTATGATATATTTCTTTTAGGCAAGACATTGATTGCAATGTGAGAAAATTCTTTTCTCTTATCAACTGAGCCATGTGTGTGAAGTGTATTTGTTGGAATATGTATAATGTCGCCTTTGTTTAGACTTAGTTTTTTTGTCTTTCTTACCTTAAAGTTATTCTTGCTAGTGCCATACTTTTTGAAAATCTCCAAACTTCCTCTGCCATTGACTCCGATGAGAATCTGGTTTCCATTATGCTGATGAAGCTTTGTCCTTGCACCTCTCTCAAAATGAACATGATAAATATCCTGACCCTCTGCCTTGATCTTCTCTGAGAGTATCTTCATCCATGTCTTGCCTGTAAACCAGTCTGGATTTACGTCTCGTCTATCCCCGGTACCTGAGATATTTGTCTTCATGTCCTAAATCCTTTCTAGAATCTTTTTCTTTTTTTCTTGAAACTCGCTTTCTGTAATTATCTTATCATCTCTTAGCTTGCCGAGCTTTTCAAGTATATCCAAGTCATTACGTGTGTTTGTCGTAACTTTTTTTGCGGCCAATATCCCGCGGCTAATCTTTTCAATTCCTCTCTTTTGCAACGAGTCTTTCTCCTTTATTGCTTGTGCTTGCAGTTCCTTGGTTGTCCTAGCTGCCTGCTTTGCAGTCATGGTGCCAATCTCTACTGCCTCGTCTAATATCCCGTCTGCCTTTTTGACTCCATCCTTGACTGCTCCATCTAACATCACTTCTGCCTTTTTGACTCCATCCTGGACTGCCCTGTCTGCCTTTTTGAGAAATTTATCGATATATCCGCCCTTTGTGTCTGTCATGTATCTGATATATCCTCAAACGTATTATCTCTTTCCAATCTGAATTGATTTAATAGACAGAATCATGTAATATTGGATAGTTTTGGCAAGTCCTGATGTAAAGAAAGTTGTACTGAGAACAAATATCGACAAAGCCAAGGCAATGGAGATTGTTGAGCAGAAAAAGACATCCCTTTTCAAGTCACTGCTTTCTAGGCCAAAAAAACAAGACGTCCACATACACTCCCTCAATCTGTACTATGAATGCATACTTGAGGTCTCTGGGAGATATGTGGCAGACTATTTCAGAAAATCAAGTCATGCCATCTCTGTGGACTCGAATGTACATGAGGTTCTTTTAGGTGATGGTCTCTTTCCTGTGCGTTCAAAGTCTGGCATTACAAAGGCATTTGTCGGTAAGCGAGGCAAGAACAAGATTGATCTAAATCTAGAAGAGCACGTATTTGTAGAGGAAGAAGACACGATAACACTTGATCATAATGGACAAGCTGTAAAATTTTCTTTTAAAATAAATTCAAAGACAGTTGAAAACTATCCAACGAGAATATTAAAAGAGAATCAATCCCATGTCAAAGGATTTGAGAGTACTTATGATACTGCAATTGCAAGTCTGCAAGAACAACTAAAAAAGCCACTAGATGCCGATGTACGAGAACTTCATGATGAGTTTGTATTGCAAGAGATTACCGAGATATATGTCCCCGTATTTGAGGCACGTCTAACAGGCCCTAAAAACAAAGTTGGAATAATACGAATCGATGCAGTACACAAAAAGATTCTCTAGTCATCTAAACATGAATCATACCATGGATACTAGCAGTGGGTCTGGCCTGTAAAACTCGCCGTGCTTGTCTGCTAGTGTGTTTAGCTCTGCTACAATTTTTTTGATTCCAATATCCCTTGCTGTCTCAAACAACGGTTTTCTCAAGCCTAGTCCTAGCCTGGCTGCCTTTTCTATCTCTTCTATATCACTTGCCCCGTTTGTGACAAGCCATGCGGCATTGTTTATGATATTGGCAACAAGCTGAATCGGGTCGCATTTTTTTGCAAGTTCCTCTGATAATGAAACTCGTTCATATTTGTCATCAGAGTATCTATAGTATCCTTCCCCTGACTTTTGTCCCAGTTTCTTCTCATCAAACATCTTCTCCACAAGTGGATGTGGGTTGATTACCTTATCATCACGCAGATGCATCTCTACTGTTGCTTTGTGAATTACATCCATTCCTGTAAAGTCTGCTAGCTCAAAGATGCCCATCGGAAATCCCAGCTTGAACTTTACTGCAGAATCAATCTCTTCAAGCGTTGCGCCTGTTCTGTCCCTTAGAAAACATGCCTCATGAACCATCGGAATAAACAGCCTATTTATGATAAATCCCGGAACATCCCTTCTGCACAGTACGGCCTGTTTGTTGACTGACTCTACATATTCTAGTGTTAAATCGGTAATCTCTTGAGCCGTCTTTTCTCCCGGAATGACCTCTACTAGCTTCATGAGTTGTGGGGGATTAAAGAAATGAATGCCGATAAATTTCTCAGGGCGTGATGTTGTGTTTGCAATCTCTGTAATTGGAAGTGTACTTGTGTTTGATGCAAAGATAACATCAGGAGCTGCCACTGAGTCTAGTTCTGCATAGACTGATTTTTTTAGCTCCATGATCTCAGGAACCACTTCTATGACTAGCTCTGCATCCTTTACGGCCTCACCGAGGTCTATCATCGGCGTTATCCTTGCAAATATTGCATCTCCTTGTCCCTTTGATATCTTTTCTTTGGATACTAGCTTGTCCAAACTCCACCTTATCTTCTCCATTGCTTTGTCTAAAAATTCTTTTTTGATATCTCGTAAAACCACATTATATCCTGCAGTTGCAGATACCTGAGCAATCCCGTGTCCCATCACACCTGAGCCCAAAACTGTGATATTTTTTACCGTCACGTTCCTCAAAACTCTAGTATCCTTTATAATGTATTTCAAGACATTGTCAGTTAATGGGCTTGTTTAAGCGTAAGAAAGACAACGGGACAAAGTGTGATATCTGTGGAACAGAACTACATGATCCAGAACGACTCAAACGACACATGAAGAAGGCTCACGGAAACGTACCTGCCAAAAAAATGGATCCAAATGCAGGCGATGGAGGTACCTGGTAATGGAATTCACATCAAGCCAAAGAATAAGCCTAGCCTTTGTAGGTGCCTTTGTTGCTGCAGGCATTGTCTTGTCTACGGTCGTCTTTCCATTCTGGAATCTTATACGTGATGATGTCTATGAGGAGGTAACCATCCTGACAAATGATGCAGGCGTCTGCTATGTCGAGACTAGTGATGTCATCCCAAAGACCATTGCAAACTGTAGCATGAAACCCGGTGATACGGTTACTGTCAAATTTGGCGAAGGGCTGGCATGGGCAACTATAGTTGAACCATAATCGATGATTTAATATCTATACGGGACCAATAGTTATTATGGACTGTGTCTTTTGTAAAATAATCTCAGGCCAAATTCCATCCAAATTTCTCAAAGAGACCATACATTCGGTCTCTTTTCTAGACGCGTTTCCACTTGCAAAGGGCCACACACTTGTAATTTCAAAACGACATCATCAAAAGATTCAGGATCTGAGTTCTATTGAGAGCGCGGATCTGTTCTCCCTTGTATGTGAGATGATCTTAAATGTGGATAAAATTACCGGTTCGACTCTGATTGCAATACACAACGGAAAAGACGCAGGTCAGGAGATACCTCATGTTCATGTGCATCTAGTACCAAGAAGTAAAGGTGATTCTGCAGGCGCAATTCACAGCATGTTTGATTCATCAATAAAACTCACAGAGTCTGAGACAGCAAAGCTCCATGATACACTAAGGGCTTAGTATGGGAATAACTTTTCTTTCGTATCCGCGTTCTCTACCTTGATTGCCTTTGTAGGACATGTCTGTGCGGCATTCATTATCTTGTTGACCCCGTCTCCTTTCTGATTGATGACTGATGATTTTGGGTTTGATTTAGTTACCTTATCTATCTCAAAGACCCCGGGCGCAATGATCTCACAGCTGCAGCACCCAATGCACAGACTCTCGTCTACCTCCACTAAGAGATCAGGCTGTTTCTTGGGTTCTTGTGCTTTTTCATACTCTCCATTTCTTCCATCTGAACGCACTCTTGCATTATAGTCCTCCCAGAACTTTTTTTCATACTCTTTCCAAAAATCTGGATCTCCCTGCTCAAACTCGCGGGTATATTTTCCCCAGTCCTGTTCTGGAATACTATTATCATCTGGAGCTCCCCACCGGGACTTTCTCTTGAAATCACCATTTGACTCTTTTTTGGATTCTTGATGTGGAGAATTGTTCTGATGAGTGTAATTTTTTTTGAGATGGTTGTATGCCTCTGTAATCTTTTTGAATTCCGAGTCCTCCTTCTTGTCTTGGTTTCTGTCTGGATGCAGTTCTAATGCCATCTTTCTATATGCCGTCTTAATCTCAGTCTGAGACGAACTAGAATCCACCTTTAAAATTTGAAGTGCCTGATATGTATTCACTAGAATCTGATATTTGTTATCTGTTAAAAATATTACACATGCAACAAATCGTACCCAAATTCACATATCTGCCTAGTCAAAAATTTAAAAGCGTATATCTGACCAGCCGACCTCTCTAGTCAGACGCAAGACTCGCCGTGTTGAATCACACCTCTAATCTATAAATGATCTTTTTGAATTCTCCAAACAGCTCATTTATGGTCGGAGTCAGGTATATGCCATCAAGGCCATTTTTATGGCCCATCAGCTTTTCTGCAATGTTATAGTTTACTGAATTGTCCAGCTTTAGTGTTGTATTGAACCTCTTTCTAAATCCGTGGTCTGCCTGAACATCATAACGATTGTTGTGCTTGCATCGTAGTATGTTGCTCTTTGAGATTGTCCTTGATATTACAGAGCGGACACCACTCCATCCTAGCTGCTTTTGCACTGCTCCATATATTGCAAAGAGAGGTGTGACTTCATAAAAGACCTCGCCGGACTGTCTACGGAAATAATGGTATGTGTCTAACATCTCTGATGCCTGTGGTGTAAGAAATGTCCAGTACTCCTCAACATGGCCGGCGTAAAGCAATACTGCCGTACATCTCGACGGCATCCTTCTAGTATGTCTGACTGACAGCTCATGATCAAAGACACCTACTCTTGCACCAGTGGATGCAAGAAAATGAATCAGTGCCTGGTCTCTGATACTTTTTGCATTAGATAATAACTCCTTGATCTCTGCAGACGTATATGCTCTGAGACTCGGGGTCTTTTGTTTTTGTGGAAACATCTTGTGTATTATATTCCAGTTTAGGTTGATCTCATTCATGATGCAAAAGTGCCTTATTCCCTGAAACTTTGAGGGTATAGAGTTTGGGTTTGTGTTTTGTTTTAGTGATATTAGATAGTTCTCTAAAATATGCTGTAGTGTGGGCTGTGGAATTGCAAGCAACTCATAATCCGATGTTACTCTTGCAAACTGCTTAAACTGGTTTAGGTGTGATGTATAGTTCTTTTTTGTGTATTTTGATTTTATCGACTCTTCAAATAGCATGGTGCTTCGATGTTTTACTGTTTGTATATTCAAGCATCAGTTGCTTGCATTATTTTTATTTCTGCTCATATGTCTGCCAAAATGGATCTTTGCATACCAAAAAAATGCAATCTTGCAGATATATTCCCATGCCACTTGGTTGCACCCCCCCATACCCCCCCAAAATCAAATTCCAAACCCGTTGCCTGCTAGACTGACACCCATGTGAACCATCTCTTGGTATAATATCTCCAAAACTGTGTGTTCTATCCCTGGAACTAAATCTGGATTATCGATGAGAAATCCAGAGTCTGGAAAAACATGTCTTTTGAAAAGAGTTAAACTGTACAAGAATATATTGAAATTTAATTGACCAAAGAATCGTTTCTTGATGCAATCAATGACAGAATCTTGTTGTTTGACGGTGCGATGGGAACTGAGATACAACGACATAATCCCAAGCCTGATGACTTTCCAAACAGTCAGGACGGATTCAACGACGGGCTTATCTTGACGCATCCTGAATGGATAAGACAGATTCATCAAAGTTATCTAGATGCCGGCGCCGACTGCATAGAAACAAACTCTTTTGGTTCAAACAAGATAAAGCTTGCTGAATACGGTTTTGGTGATGAAACAGTTGACTTTAACAAAAAGATTGCCACACTTGCATGTGATGTATGTAAGAAATATTCAGACAAACCCCGATATGTAATAGGTTCAATGGGTCCTACGGGATATCTGCCAAGTTCTGATGATCCTGATCTGGGCCAAATACCACTTTATGAAATCAGAGAGGCATTCGAGTTACAAGCAAAGGGGCTGATTCAGGGCGGAGTCGACGCATTACTCATTGAGACCAGCCAGGACATATTGGAGGTAAAGCTAGTCATTGAGGCCTGTCATAATGTAATGTCAAGAACAGGCAAAGTCATTCCAATTATTGCCAATGCCACTTTGGATCAGTACGGTAAGATGCTGCTTGGAACAAACATCCAAGCTGCATATACAACAGTATCTGATATGGGAATCGATGTGTTTGGATTGAACTGTTCAACTGGCCCCATCGAGATGATTCCAAGTGTCCGGTGGCTCGATGAGCAAAACGAACACAACATACTAGTTGTTCCAAACGCCGGCATGCCTGAAAATGATGACGGGCAGGCAATCTACAAGATGACTCCAAAAAAGATGGGTGCGGCACTAGGCGATCTTCTTGATGACTACAAAAAGGTGCGAATCATTGGGGGATGCTGCGGGACAAATCCTGAGCATATTGAGGAATTGAGAAGAGTAATTGACAAAAAAGCCAATTCCATAAAGGGTTAGGTATTTAGAAAAACACTACAATCTTACTATATTGACAGTTCCTAGGGTAAGTTCGGCATTAAAGGCAGTTGATCTAAGGCAGGTGCCTGCCCCACTAATAATTGGGGAGAGACTAAGCTCTCAGGGTTCCCGCAAGGCAAAGAAGATGATCCTCGATGATGACTATGACGGGCTAGTTAACATAGGAAGAGCACAGGTGGATGATGGTGCTCACTGTCTTGATGTATGTGTTGCAATAACTGAACGCTCCGATGAGCGTGAATCTATGCTAAAACTCGTCAAGCGGCTTAGCTTGGAAATTGATGCCCCGTTAGTTATTGATTCTACGGATCCTGAGGTGATCGAAGCATCTATAGAACAAATTCCTGGCAGGCCAATAATTAACTCCATCAGTCTTGAGGGCGACGGAAGCAAGTTTGAACAAATTGCGCCTCTGATGGCAAAGTATGGTCTGCCATCTATTGCGATGTGCATTGGGCCTGACGGCATGGCCAAAACTCCACAACAAAAACTCGACACCGCCGAATTACTTTATGAGACGGGGAAAAAATATGGATTAAAGATTGAACAGTTCATCTTTGATGTTCTTACATTTACACTCTCCTCGGGAACCGACGAATACATAGATGCAGGAAAAAATACTCTGGAGGGAATTAGACTGGTCAAGGAAAAATTTCCAAATTCGTTTACTACTCTGGGATTAAGTAACATAAGCTATGGTATGTTCCCACCTGCCCGAAAAATTATAAATTCAGTATTCTTGTATCATGCAGTCAAAGCAGGTCTTGATACTGTCATCATTAACGCAAAGGATGTCATTGCTTTTGCTGAGATTGATGCAAAGGAGAGAAAGCTTGCCGAAGATCTCATATTCAATACTCATCCTGATGCACTAACCACTCTGATCGCTTATTTTGAGAATGCCGGATCTCAGGATACAATCTTAAAAAAGCCAGACGTCGATCCCTCCTGGCCTGCAAGCAGGCGCGCAAACTTTAGAATTGTAAACCGACTAAAAGACGGGATTAAAAATGATGTCGTATCTGCCATTGCAGACAAACTAGGAAGAGATGATATAGTCTGTGATTCCGGAGGTGTTTTGTCCCTTGATGCACCAAAGGAGATCACACATGAGGGTGCCATCAGAACACTCAATGAGGACCTGCTTCCGGCAATGAAGGAAGTAGGTGACAAATTTGGTGACGGCGAGCTTATCTTGCCGTTTGTTCTAAAGTCAGCTGAATGTATGAAGGTGGCAGTAGGAGAGCTTGAAAAATATCTGATCAAAGAGGCGGGAACAAGCAAAGGAATACTTGTCTTAGGCACGGTTTATGGGGATGTGCATGATATTGGCAAGAATCTTGTAAAGACAATCTTTCAAAATAATGGTTATACAGTACATGACATGGGAAAGCAGGTTCCACTGCAAAAATTCCTTGACAAGATAGCTGAGACAAAACCCGATGCCATAGGCCTGTCTGCATTGCTGGTATCTACATCAAAACAGATGGAATTCTTTGTAGAACACGCAAGAAAAAACAATATGAATATCTCGATTCTCTGCGGCGGTGCTGCAATTAACAGTAACTACATTAACAAAATTGCAAAAAAAAATGGCATATACGAACCAGGCGTGTTTTATTGCAATACCATGTTTGAGGGTCTCAAGACAATGGATGCTTTGGTATCTGATGAGAAACCAAAATTATTGTCTGACTGGAAAGTGAAATTGGAGAACTGGAAAGATAAATTTACTACACCAGTAAACCCTGACACACTCCCAAAAAGTGATATAAAACCAGTCCGAGCTCCTGCTCCCAAACAGATAGGGGAGATAATCCGGCTAAAATCAGATCAGATCAATATGGACGAGGTCTGGACGATGATTGATAAAAAATCCCTCTTCAAACTCTCTTGGGGTCTACGAGGCAAGGCAGGCTCCAAACACGAGGCAGAACATGTAACATTATTATCTGAATGGAAGTCAAGAATTGCAAGGGAGAAACTCTTTGAGCCTGAGATAGTTTATGGGTATTTTAAATGCCATAACAGAGACAGAAAACTGCTAGTCGAAAATCCTAGCGGTGATGATGTGGAGATGGAATTTCCACGTTCTACAAAACCAGAGCATCTGTGTCTGAGTGATTATTTTGGAAAAGATGACATTGTGGCATTTCAATCCGTAACTGTTGGACTCAAGACATCTGAGATCATTGAACAGTGGAACAAAGAAGACAAGTATACTGATGCATATTATCTACATGGATTGGCCGTCGAGGTAGCCGAGGCTCTCGCAGAATGGGTAAACAGAAAAATAAAGTCAGAACTGAATCTAGAGCGAGGCGGTTTGAGGTACAGCTGGGGGTTCCCTAGCTGTCCTGATGTGACACAACATCACATGGTATGGAAGCTGCTACATCCTGAAAAGTCTGGCATGACACTTACAGAGTCTGGTCAAATTATTCCTGAGCAGTCAACTGCTGCAATCATAGTTCATCATCCTGATGCGAAATATTTTGTGCTCTGAGCAGAAAACCTCTCTAAAAACTCACTCAGTCCTGTAAAATCATTTGGAGACGTAAGTAGGACATCTCCTGTAATTTTGTATGTTTTATTTAACAACTCTTCAAATTCTTGGCTGTATGATCTCAGATCTAGGTTCAAGAATTTTGCAGACTTTGTGTTTTTAGGAGACGGGTACAGCAAGATTGGTATGGTTGCAAATCCTTTGAGGTTATGTGATAAATCTTGAACCTGACTTAGGTTCTGAATTACCTGGGTCATGAATCCCTTGGGTCTTGCATCTAACTTTTTACCAATCTTGGAGAAATCAGGCTTGTTTGAGATTGAAAGATACAAGTCAATCTCTGAATCTATTCCCTGCTTCCCTAGTCTCTTTACTGTCAGACTGGGAATCTGTCCGGAATCCTCTCTTCTTCTCTGAGACGGGTCTCCCATCAGTATCAGAATACCTGCAAAGCCTGCATCAATGTAATCCCTGACACACCCTGAAATCTCATCCTCGCTTTTGTCCCTGACCCTGAGACTTGCGGTGATTGACAGGTCCGGAATCTCTTCTCTGATGATCCTGCCTACGGTGATTGGCAAAACTCTCTGTAATCCCAACACGTCCTCAGTTAGATGGACTGCATCACATCTCTTTGAGATTATTCTTATCCTCTCTACAAATCTCTGAATAGAGTCGCTAGTATCTACACCCGGTAAAATTTTAGGTGGATTGGCCTCATATCTGACAGTCATGTCCCTCATCTCTTTGCACTCTGTTAAAACCTTTGAATACCAAAACCTATACTGAAATGTCGGTGAGAATGGTTCTGTCCTTTGATGATTTAAAATCCCGTCTATCTACATCTCTTCATCCTACGATTGAAACTGATACAAAGTATAGCTTGGCATCAGTACTTGTTGTGATTTATGGTGACGAGCCGACGGTTCTAATGACTGAGAAATCAAAACACATGAAATCTCATGCAGGTGAGATATCATTTCCCGGCGGAAAGCTGGACTCGGATGATTCAGATCTTTTAGAGACTGCATTACGTGAGACTAGTGAGGAGATAGGACTCGGTATCTCAAGGAACCAAGTTATTGGTCAGCTTGAGCCGGTCATAACACTAAACTCTGGTTTTTTGATTCTGCCCTTTGTTGCAATCATTGATAAGATTCCACCACTACTGGCAAACAGCGAAGTCGATAAAATTTTTCATATTCCCTTGGAATCATTCTTAAAAACAAAAGCTCTGGATACAAACCCATCTCACAATATTATTTCAGAGATGTATACCTTTGAATATCAAAACCAGACCGTGTGGGGGGCATCAGCTAGAATACTAGCACAGATTCGTGACCGTATATCTCAATGAATTCAGATTATTTCCCTCGATCTTTATAGTTTAGCAAACCCATGTTACCCACTCTCACCCTACTTTTGGGTTTGATTCTAGTTGTGTCTATTGCAAGATAATCTCAATTTTGCAGTCAATAAATTGGTCTTTTTATCGTGCTTTTATTAATTCATATTCTGATCTAAAGGTATCTGTGGTAATTTAACAAATCTTTAGATTTGACTGTGATTTAATTTTAAAATTATTATTTTTTTAATGCTGAGAATAGATCCAAATACATTAGCTTGAATTCACCTTTATTATTTTTTTCAGCGATTTGATAACTATGTTTTGTATAAAATCTCACTGCATCAGGATCCTTGGTATATAATACAATATATCTACATCCTACTTTTCTTGAAATAGTTCGTGCTAATCCATTACACCACATCAAAACATACTCGCCATAAGTTTTGCCTCTTGATTTTTTATCAATACAGAAATCAAGAATTATCATAGCTGGAAAAAGAGCACCGTCACGAGTACTTGGTCTTGCCTTGCTGAATATTTCCCTCTTATTGATATTTGCTACTGCTAGTGTAACATAACCAATAGGTTTTTTCTTGTAAGTTATAATGTAGGTCATTCCCAAATGAGCATCTTGATTTTTTAATGCTCTTTTATCAAAAAATTTTTGTAGGCATTGTGAATCCTTACCATATTTGTCAGTACAGTCCAAATTAGGTTTATGGTTACAAGTTAATTTTTGATAATCAAATGCCTTACTATCAACTAGAATTTTAGGAGATTGTCTCGACATAATATTAACAAAGTAAGTGGGGGTAATTATTTTTCGGTTTTTGGCTGATTTGCTAGATAGTATTCTTCACATTTTTCTAAATAGGCTATTTCCTCTTTGGTAGCCTTTCTTCTTTGATATTTTTCAAAATCTCTAGCATCTTCACCTTCGAGAATGATTGGTTCAGTTGGGTGCATCTTATATGGATAAACTATCTAGGTCCTTTTAAAGATTTGGTATGTGTTTAGGTCGTGCCTAGCTTTTTCAAACTTTATCATACAAAATCATATCATAACTCTCACACATATTTGACAACCTCATCGGCGAGATTGCATCCTCTCATATTCCAAGTTATGATGGCACTCATAAGATTACCAAACATCCTGCCACCATTACGGTTACTCACACAGCCACGAATCTTTCTGTGTATTATCGGCTCACGCAGT
>DAXZ01000035.1:0-4865 GCA_002506665.1 Nitrosopumilus sp. UBA526
CACATGTGTGATATTTTTAATTACGATACCTGTGGATTTTTATATTGACTGTTTTTTTGTTACAGCATGGCAAAGCTCAAGTGTAATGATTATGGATTTGAGTGTGATTTTGTAGCAGAGGGAGAGATGGAGACAGTCATTGAGGATTTTGGAAGACATACTAATGATGAACACGGGATTGATTATTCCAAAGAGGCAATCATGCAGTTTCTGTTAAGAAAGCAGGGACTATAGTTTAGACGTCGAGTTTTTTCATTCCAGCAGACAGTATTGGGAGTTCCTTGGATATTATTTTTTCGACTGCCGGAACAATTCCTGTCCTAGCCTTTACACTCTCCTCATAGAGCTCGGCAATCTGGTCTAGAAACAGCAGCTTGATTCCCGGAAGTGCCGTGATTCCCTCATCAACTGTTCGGGGGTCTGAGAGGTCTAAAACGAGTGTGCCTTTCTTCTTGTCTTCCATGACTAGTCTGATTCTATCAAAGGTGATCAAAAAATAGTCCGAAGTTGTTGCAACAAAGACAATGTCATACTTGTCAAATCCTACAAGAACATCGTTGAAATCTATCGGAGTTCCGCCAAGAATGGCGCTAAACCCAGTAGCACGCTCCAGGGTTCTGCTTGTGACATCAAAGTTGATTGTTTTTTTGTTTAATGTCTTTGCAAGCATTGCTGCAGGCTCACCTGTCCCAATTAGCAGCACCTTTTTCTTGGAGTCAAGTCCTGCCTTTTCATCTACTAATTTTACTGCCACATCACCCAACGAGATGACATCCTTTGCGATGCCTGTGGTATCCCTCATTCTAGTGGCAATGCGGATTACGTTTTCAAAGAGTTGGTTGAGTATGGTCCCAGATACGCCCGCGCTCTTTGCATTAGTCAGGGATTGGACTAGCTCATCAAATATTTCCTGCTTTCCAACAACCACAGAGTCTAGACCTGATGCCAGCCGCAACAGGTGTAGATATACGTCATCGCCCTTGTAGACCTCGAGTGTCTGGTCAAAATGGTCAATGTCTATCTGTTCTAGCGATGACAGAGATACCCAGGTGTCTTTGATCTTGTTTAACACTAGCGCCTTTCCCTCCGGTCTTCTTGCATCAGGGGAGTCGCCGGTCTCCACGTTGCTTACTGTAAATATCTCAACACGGCTTGCAGTCTGAACAATGATGCATTCATCAACGCTTGGAATCTTTTTGAATTCTGCACAAGCTGATACCACATCCTTGAAAGTGAACTTTGATAATGTGTGTAGTGGAATGTTTTTGAAAGTCACCCTTGCATTCATCACATCAAAAGATACCTGTCCCAAACCAATCACCTGTTATGCCTTTAGCTTGCTCCTGCCGCCTTTGGCGGTTCTAAAGACATTCATTCCGATAAAGAAATTTTCATGCAGTGACTCCAAGTAGATTATCTTGTCTTTGGTACCTTTGATCTCCTGTTTGGTTGCATCAGGGTTGCTTTGTAGTTCTTTGAGTCTCTGTCTTGTCTCCTCTAGAAACAAGACAACCCCGCGCTCATAGCTTGAGACGCCGGCAAATTCAGGACTAAGTACACGCTCTGGAACATATTCAGGAGTCTGGTCACGAGGTATCTCTGCTTGCCTTGTCAGGGATTCTTGCTCATCGGCAGAAAGGATTGGTCTTGGAAATCTGTCTTTTTTATTCAAAAAGAATTCCGGCTCGCCCATATCTCGCCTAAAGATCTCCTCGCTTTGCCGCTTAAAGGTGTGATCAGACTTTGTTGCAGTCTCTGACTTTACTTCGGCAGCAATTGCCTTGTATTCTTCTTCAGCTATGGCTTCGGCATTGGCTTTGGCCGCCTCTGCCTTTTCAAGTGCCTCCTCGACTGCAGCTTGTGCCTCCTCTACTGCCTTGATTGCATCTTGGGCCCTTGATGTCGCATCAGGTTTTGTAACCTCAGCTGTTGATTTCTCTTCAGGAGTAGCAGGGTCTTTCTCTTCAGATGCGGCAGTGTCTTTCTCTTCAGGCAATAAATTTCATTGAAATTCCCTGAATTTTAATATTTTTGTATGGTTTTGGCAGGGTGATTCTAGGGGGTGGTATTTGGCTAAAAAGAGCAAAAACGATTTGAAACCTGCCATAATGGATGATGCATCTAAAATATCAATTTTTGCCTTGTTTTGAATCAGAGATCTCAAGACAGAATTTGGTTGCATCAACTGCATTATGATGTTTTTGTGAGTGATATTCATTATCAAGAAATTTGTCAATAAAACAAATAACCTTATCATCCATATCCCCTATCGTGGTGTAACTCAGGCCAGAGATATGGTCTACTAGGCTCTTGATTGTGTGAGGAGTAGATTGTTCTCGCGATGGAAATCGCCATTCCAGATATGCCCCCACATTTTCAAGAGTTATCGGTTTATCCCCGTAAGGGAAATGAGGCATTGTGATACGAGTGAGAAAGACGTCTTTTCCTAGGGTGTATTTTCTGATAATACCTTTCTTCACTAGAGCATCAATTCTATTTCTAATCATTCGCTCAGTGATATCATATCCCACAAGGAGCGAAATAGTTTCTGCCAGAGGCCTTCTACCACCGCGAATCAATAGTAAGATTAATTGTGTTAATACATGTATTTTGAGTCTTTCAAAGATGGGAACATCTACATCTGCGTGTTCAACAAGAAAAGATATTTGTTCAAAGATTGGAACTGACATCTCACGCATGGGATTTAATTTTTCCTGGTTAATGATCTCGCACCATACTCTCTCCCAATCAAATGGGCCATGCTCAAATTCTATGGACTGGTTCTGAGAACTCTGAGTCAATACTGCCATGTCGTGAATATCACCTTCTCGGACAGCTACGGCTTTGAGTAAAAAGATGTATTCGTTTCTCAATACACCAACTGTTAATTTTCCATACTTTATGTAATCTGCTGTTTGTATCATGGTATCAGATAGGAATATGTTTTGTATTACTCGTTTTGTAAATAGATCAATTCGCCGCCCATCAGGATGCATCAATATTTCATCAGGATATAGTCGTAAATCTTCTTGCGAGTATTCTGTTTTGACGATTTTGTTGTATCCTAACTGTTCTGTGAGAACTTTGACTATAATTTGAAAATCTGTCGGATTTTTGACTACTATATCACAGTCTTTGGTAACTGCTTTGATCTTTTTTAATCTCATATTCTCCCCACCAATGAGAAATATCGTTATAGAATTTGTAAGGGCCCCCCCAACATCATCAAATAATGAAGATACCGGCACAGGTACATGGTATTGTTCAGGTTTGATTTCATATAATTCGGCTTTTGATACAAATTCATCCCATGGAAGAAAAATAGATTTATTTTTTAATTTCTGTCTTCTAATATATGCCTCAACATCTAACCATACTGAAGATATTTTAAACGTGGATGCAATTTCCCTTAACCGTTTAGTATCAACTTTGTTTTTGTTGTGAATATAAAATACAATTGACATAATCAGTCCTAGTTTGTCATTATCTTTGTAAGATGCCAATACCGAATGGATGATTATATCATGGAGGTCTAGTGGTTCTTTTTGTTCAACATAGTAATCATATGGAGAATCATACATTATACCATTAGATGTAAACATAGAGAAACCAGTTAATTCGCCTGTAGTTGTCTTTTCCTTTAGAATTTTTTTGATGATTTTTGCATTGTCCATGTAGATTATTTCTGCATCTGGAACAGACCTGTGTTCTCTTTCGAGTTTTAAAATTTGTGCAAAAATCACTAGGTCGGTATGTGATGGATTGACACGTATTAGTTCGGAGGTTTGTTTATTATGATTGTCTTGCGCATCTGGGGTTATTTGGATTGCGCCTGTTGACTTGAGATCAGATATTGCACGGTAAACAGTAGATACTGATAATCCGGTATTTGTTGCAATTTCGTTGACAGTAATTGGTTCTGTCAGATAAGAAAGAACATTCTCGTTTGAATCACGAAAAAGATTAATTAAATTCCATTTTTGAGATATCTTTCTAAATAGTATGGCTTTGTGATTTTCTTGCAATTTTATTAATTTGCCTTCTTTTTTGACTAGACCTGCTCGTACGAGTTTGTGGATAATACCATTGAACTGCCATTCTTTTACTCTGCTATTTTTTCGTAATATTCCAATATCATGAATGTCGTTAATTATGTCTCGGATCACGTATATGGATGTACTATGCATTTAGTATTATATAACCACAGGTTATATAAGTATGTTTGATTATAAAGGGATTTAATCATACTAGTAAATATATTTGTTAGTAATGATGAAACGGTACAACAAAATTTTGTACATGTCCACACCAACCGGACAATTCAAGAAAAGGTCTGTATTATCAAGACCAAGATTAGTTCTCGATTACATAAGATAGTTCACAACTAGTTCTCAATCCCCCAAGAGACAACTATCAGATTTTAGATGGTATTTACCTGCCAGAATTCATCAACCCAGAGGCCAATGACTTTGGCATCCAAATTCCACGAAGAGACCGTCTCAGTGCTGTTTTTGATATGCATGATGTGTTCGATATAAGATGCAGGATTTCCAGCACAGTCATAGTGGCCTGAGACTATGATCAATTTGGATTTGTGAGAGTTTAGCGAGATCTCAATCTTGGATTTTAGATAATCAAGATTCACATTGTCAGACAGTATTTTGTCAATGCCGGGCTCTGTGATTATATCGATAAAATCAACAGTATATTTTTCCTTGATCCATTTTGCCAATGGCACCTGTATTCTCCCATCTATGCAGGATACCGATGTTGCAAATATTCCATCAACCATAGTTTAACTAATGTGCTACCCCTTTATAAAAAAATTATTTTCTATA
Source organism: Nitrosopumilus sp. UBA526 (assembly GCA_002506665.1). Taxonomy (GTDB): domain Archaea; phylum Thermoproteota; class Nitrososphaeria; order Nitrososphaerales; family Nitrosopumilaceae; genus Nitrosopumilus. Next base: position 4,839 of record DAXZ01000035.1, read on the forward strand.
GTTCTGCCAAGTTGTTGCGATATAGGC
>DAXZ01000035.1:5036-5794 GCA_002506665.1 Nitrosopumilus sp. UBA526
ATAGATGCTAATGATGTAGTTGCAGAACCGGCAAAGGGGTCAAGAATAAGATCATTTTTATCAGTAAATAATCTGATTAATTCTTCCATCAAGTCCAATGGTTTTTGAGTTGGGTGTATTCGTTGATGTGGGGATGGTGATTTGTATGTGAAAACATTGTGGATTGATTTGCCGTTAAATTTAGTACTTGGGCGTTTCCCTACAACAGCTGATTCAAAAGCACTAAGTAGTTTGAATTTATGGTTAAATGGTACTGGGTTAGTCTTGTGCCATGCTAGGACTCCAACTGCAACAAATCCATGATTCTGTAATATGTCCGAATATTCTTTGATTTGTGTATGAGCACAAAAAATGACAGCCCAACCCCGAATCTTTGGAAGTATTACATCTGTCCATTTGGCAGGACTGAATCCATGATCCCAGCCCCCAAATTCACCCTTTGGCATGATAAAATCAGCACCAGTTTTACGAACACGTCTTGGTATCTGTTTTTCTGTGGCGTATGGGCTACTTATTCCATAAGGCGGATCAGTTAATAGCAAATCAACAGAATCGTTTTTGAGTTTCTTACATTGAATTACGCTATCTGCACAGTAAAATTTGTGATTTTTTAGTATCAGTTTTTTTGACTTTAGAACCGTGGTTGGAGTGCTCAAATGTTTTTTTAGTGTTTTTTTAATAATGTTTGCAGATGTACATGATACAATTTTCATTTCTTTATCAATGACTATATTGCCAATAACCTGCTTATCTGATGT
>DAXZ01000035.1:5826-5980 GCA_002506665.1 Nitrosopumilus sp. UBA526
GCAATAACCTGTATTCTCAAAGTACGATCAAGCGTGTTGTTCATCCAAGTGTTAGCTACAAACTTTAATTTGGTTTTTGTGTTTGGTTTTCTTTTGGATAAACCTTTTTGAATTTTATTTATCGCTGTTAATTCAGACATTGGAAGCCACTCTG
>DAXZ01000035.1:6077-6993 GCA_002506665.1 Nitrosopumilus sp. UBA526
ATATCACGATAACTTGACAGAGCCTTTTCTATACAAAAAGCACCCCAGAGTATGATCATTTACCATTCCAGTTGCCTGCATCAGGGCATAGCAGATGGTTGGGCCGACAAAGCTAAAACCACGTTTTTTGAGGTCTCCGCTTAGCTTTTCTGAGATTCTGGTAGATGTGGGTAGATCAGCCGTTTTTTTAAATTTACTTTGGATTTGTTTATAATTTACAAAGCCCCATAGATAATTATCAAATGTGCCAAATTCCGCCTGGATTTTGAGAAATTGTTTTGCGTTGTTAATTGCAGATGTAATCTTTAGCCTGTTACGTATTATTGATTTGTCCTCTAGTAGACGTTCTACGCGTTTTGGGGTAAATCTTGAGACCATTTGAGCATCAAAATCACAAAATGCCTTTCTATAGCCATCCCTCCGTTTGAGAACAGTAACCCATGACAGTCCTGCTTGGGCACCTTCCAATATCAAAAATTCAAATAATTTTTTATCATCGTGCTGCGGATGTCCCCATTCAGTATCATGATATGTGGTGTTTGGTTCATCCTCTGCCCACGAGCATCTATTTTTCATGGTATTTGGTACACAAAATGCAGGATTAATACCATACACATAGGCAATAATGAAAGCGGGTCTAAAGGGATTCGGACCCTTGACAACCGGATTAAAAGTCCGGTGCGCTACCTGGCTGCGCCATAGACCCACCATAAAAAATGCCCAAAGCGTATAATTTAGCCTTTTACAAAAATCCAGACCTTACAGAAACTTTTAATCTAGCAGTTTAATTTAGAGAAATTGTGCCCTTGTAGTATAGCCCGGTCTAGAATTCGGCCCTGTCACGGCTGAGACGCGTGTTCAAATCCCGCCGAGGGCGCCATCATCTTTATCTATATTTGATTGTAGATTCATCAAG
>DAXZ01000037.1:0-247 GCA_002506665.1 Nitrosopumilus sp. UBA526
TAGCACGCCAAAAAACGTGTGGTGTTTTATGGCATCAATTGTATCTTTTGAAATACGGGGGGATCTCTTACCTATGCCCAAAATTATCTCCCCATTTATTCTCAGAGCCCGATAGCGGTTTTGTAGCTATGTTCTCTAAACTAACTGTTTTTTGTTTTTCTGTCATGCCGTATAATACAATTTCATACGGTACCATATAAAAGCATCACTAAGATCGCTGTTTTCCAATTACAGATCGCATCTAATC
>DAXZ01000037.1:332-545 GCA_002506665.1 Nitrosopumilus sp. UBA526
CCCCCAGTAATTAGGACAGATTGATTTTGTGCCGCTCTATTTTTTTAGATGTTTGCCCCATTGGTAAAGTGCAGAAGCCGCAGCACACCAGTCCCTCAGGTCACTGTAAACTGGAACACCTTTGGATTCAACAATCTTTGAAATTTTTTCAGTGTATGGGCCGCCATTGCCTCCGACTAGAATGGGTTTTGATCTCTTTTTGGAGAATGCCGC
>DAXZ01000037.1:601-2519 GCA_002506665.1 Nitrosopumilus sp. UBA526
TCATCCATATGAGCCTGAATGGTAAAGCGATAATCGTCTGCATTTGCCCCACCGGTGACATCAGCCGGGTTGCCACTGCCTATAACGTATGTTGCGGGAAAGTGCTTTATCATTTTGTTTCTAGTCTTTGTAGAGACTTTGGCAAGTGAGAGGTATAGTCTCTCAAACTGATCAATGGCGCCAATCATTGGGCCTGCACCGTTGCTACACAACCCTACCCTGTTTCCTCGGGCGCCTGGCTGCCATGCAAGTGCCTTTGTAACTGCAACTAGTTCTTGATAGCTGTCAACTGAGATGATTCCTGCTTGCCGAAATGCCCCCATGATTACGGCATTTGAACCGCCAAGAGAGCCAGTATGAGACGCTGCCTGTTTTGCACCAAGTTCGGTCCTGCCACTCTTCCAGATAACGACGGGTTTCTTTTTTTCTTTCATTACTTTTTTGGCCGTATTGATGAACTTGCGGCCATCTCCAAAGCCCTCAACATATAATGCAATTACCTTGGTTTGGGGGTCATTTGCAAGATACCATATCAGATCTGCCTCGTCTACATCAGAACGGTTTCCGTAACTTACCATCTTTGATAGTCCAAACGAGTCAGCACTCTCCAAAAAGCTGATTCCCATAGTTCCACTCTGCGACAAGAATGCAACAGGGCCTAGTTTTGCCCTAATCATTCTCTCCTGTCCCTGGAATGCACAGTCTAGACGGTTTGCCGCATTAAACATTCCAATACAGTTTGGGCCAATTATTCTGATTTTGTGTTTTTGAGATAGTTTCTTTATCTCATCTTCATATTCTGCCCTTTTGCCTCCTAGTTCCTTGCCACCGCCAGAGACAATTACAACGCTGTGAACTCCTTTCTTTGCACAGTCCTTCAAGACAGGCGCAGTTACAGAGAGATCAACTGAGATCACCACAAGATCAACCTTGCCCGGAACTGCAGATACTGATTGGTAACATTTCTGTCCAAAGATCTTTGTTGCCTTTGGATTGATAGGATAGACCTTGCCTTTGAAATCATAATTCACAAGACTGTCCAAAATAGAATTTCCAATCTTGCCCGGAGTCGAGGATGCACCAACTAGGGCAACGGATTTTGGGGTAAAGAATTTCTCCATAGATTCCCTGTTTGGTTTTGCCTTGGAGATCGAGTTTTTCTTTATCTTGTTATTTAGAATAATTTTTGCATCAACTACATAGTAGGATTTTGGATATACAACCACGGGGTTAAAGTCAATGCTATTTACATAATCTGCATTATCTACGCCTAGTTTTCCAATATCTACTAACATCTTTGCAACCATGTTAATGTCAACTGGCGCACTTCCCCTGAACCCCTTGAGAAGTTTTGAGCCCTTGAGTTCATTAATCATGGATTTAGCATCCGTAGTTGTAATTGGTAACATTCGAAATGCAACATCTTTCATAACCTCAGTCATTATTCCGCCAAGACCTACCATGAGGATAGGACCAAACTGAGAGTCGTTTTGAATACCAACAATCAGCTCAACGCCTTTTGGAACCATCTTTTCAAGCAAGATTCCTTTGACGTTGACTCCTCTCTTTTTGGCAAGCCTGCCATACATGTCATTAAATGTTTTTTTGACATCGTTGAGATTATCTAATCCGACTTTGACGCCACCAACATCGGTTTTGTGTAAGATTTGTGGTGATACGACCTTCATTACCAGAGGAAAGCCAATTCTCTTTGCTTGTTTTGCGGCATCATTAGCCGAGGTCACTAGTGCAAATGATGGAACTTTGACGCCATAGTTTTTGAGGATGTTTTTTGACAGCTCTTCGGTAATGACTTTGTGATCTGTTCTGATGGTATCGTCAAAAATTTTCCTTACGGCTGTCATGCTTTGATCGATAAAATTAAAATTAACTAATTAAACTTTATCACAGGACTTTG
>DAXZ01000015.1:0-3217 GCA_002506665.1 Nitrosopumilus sp. UBA526
CACCAGCAGCTGGGGTTATTGAGACCATACCTACTGCTAGAGCAAATAATACAACGAACACGCCAAGTGCTTTGTTATTCATTATACAAGCTACTTTTCTGCATACATAAAAACCTCACTAGAATTTCCAGAGATGAAACCGGTGTATGTGCCTATCTCATGCCTAACTGCCATCAGATCAAGTAGTTCCGATCAGATATCCCCTGCAATAAAATACAAACTATCTGGCATGATCAAATCTCATCTGTACTATTAATGATTTGATGTGTTAGAACATTTGAGAATCCAAACAATCTCTTACTCGGGGGAGTTCTTTTAAACTGATACAGCTTTAGAATCCCAAGTACGGGAATCCCAATATACATTCCAATATTTAGAAGAATCATAGATATTCCATATGTTATCATCTCTTGTTCTGAGTCTATCTCAACATGATTTAACAAAGACAGTGATGATAACATTGGAGCTAGTCCCACTTTTATGATCTCTTTGAAGACCGGATTCTCTCTTTCAAGATCAGCCACACTTGGAGAAAATGCATAATAGAACTGGTTAAAGGCAGTCATAAACGCCATCCCAGAACTTGTCTTGAGAATTGTATTGTCTCTTAACTCTCTTAGCTGTTGGACTTGTGGTGCCATCTCAGAGCCATATGCCGCAGTTGCAATCAGACATCCTCCATCTTCTTTAGCAGGAACATCATTATCTCTGCCCACCACAATATCAAATGATGCCGTCTCAGTCGGAATTATCTGAAACAAGATTCCTTTTAACTTAATGTCCATTGTATATGTTCCTTCACCGAGACTAAACTCTACTGGAACTTTTATTGATCCTTTTGTTGAATGCACCAACGGCTTTGAACCAAACACCACCGTATTGTCTTTCGATACTATTATTGCATAATCAACATGTTCCTGAATCTTTTGTGTATGTGGATTTATAAAATCAATGGCAATCTTTGTCAGAACACTAGGCACTATAGTATCATAATCTATCGTCACATCAAGTGTGCCCCCGTCTGTAGGCGAGGTCTGCGAGTCTGCAAATGCCGGAACAAACAACGGAATCAGCAATATGGCAAGCAGAATCTTCATATTCCCACTCTAAAACTAGGAAATAAAAATCGTACTCTGAACGAAAAAATTTTCACGCATAAAAATACCATACCAGACTTAAATATGGAAATAACACAATTTCTGTATTGTACAGGTTTGTATTACTAGCTGCAATTATTGGCATATTCACCATTCCTGCAGTTACTCCTGATGCATTTGCCCATGGGCTCGGAGGCGATCAAGCCGAACCGATCAGTTTTGCAGGCATGGAGGTAACAGTGAGAACAGATCTGACTCCATATGATCTCACCACCAAAGACATTGAGAATGTAAACGTGAAGATTAGGTTCTTTGATGTCTTGACTAATATGACTCAGACGAGCATAACTTATGATGTAGCCTTCTACAAGAACGGAGAACTGCTAGAACGAACGAGCTTTTTTGATATAGATGGAAGACTAGATGTCGAAGTCAGACCAAAACCTGGATGTGATGCCGATGATATTTGGGACTGTATTGTCTCTAATGGCTCTGAACATCCTCTTTCACCGGGAGCAAAATATGTTCAAGGACTTGCATGTACTGATGATAATCTAGATATCTGTGCACGACCAACTCTTACTGGCCCACTATTTCTCGATGGTGGATTGTACAATATCAAAATAGGGGTTATAGGAGCAGACACCCCTAGAACTCTGATTAAGGAGGAACTGATTTATGATACCTTTGTAAGCGTTGCAGACGAACATAACTTTCTCATCCAAACTGCAAATGCCGAAGTCCCAATAGTTGTAAAGACATACTATGACGATATCAAAAGCCTTGAATTTGACACGTCTGATAACTCGATTACTTTTGATATGAACTTTGATTGGAGTCCTGACTATGTGAATCTAGTTCCACTAGTACACGAAGAAGTCCGAGTTCCTAAATCATTTGTTCCATATGCTGACGGAACACAATTCAAAGGATATGTTAACGGTGTAGAGCTTGACAAAAGATCTTTGGTAACTAACGAATATGGTGATGATGTAAATGTCATTCATTTTCTAATGTTCAAAGAGGAGCTAGAAAGAATCAATGAGACTCTGGGGTCTACTAACTATAATAATACAAACATGAATCTAAAACTAGTTCCATTAGAGCGAATACCAAAAAATTCCGCTGAATTCTACCTAGTAGATAAAAACTCTGCAAAGGTTCCATCTACTGTAAATATCTCATGGGCTAAGGCATCAAAGGCAGGCCAGACAGTTCCATTCGAGTTTACGTTCTTTGATGATAATCGAGATCTGCTCAGGGATGTAAGATATGCTTATGTTGTCTTTGACGAGTCTGATCAAGAGATAGCACGTGACGGCGCTGCGAATCTGCTAAATCCCGGGATTCTCGCCATGGAGGGAATAGACATTCAGGACATCTATGTTCCTTCAGATACAGTTCGAGTCGATGTCCGAGTTTATGGAACCGGGTTAGACTATGACTCAACCTATGCCGGAATAGGTTCTGCAATAATCAAGACNNACATTGTAGCACCTACAAATCCAATGCTGGATGCAAAAATTCCATCCTGGATAAAGACCACTGCTGGATACTGGGTAGATGGTTCAGTAGATGACGACACTTTTCTAAACGGAATCAAATACCTGATTGAAGAGGGGATTCTAAAGATTCCTCCTACCTCTCAGGGCTCATATGCAACTAGTGAGGTTCCATCCTGGATAAAGACCACTGCCGGATACTGGGTAGATGATAAAGTAGATGACGACACTTTTCTAAATGGAATCAAATATTTGATTGAAGAGGGGATTCTAAACACATCATCATAGGTTTTTAAACAAATCCTGCAAAGTGAGTATGACATGAAAGATATCAATGATATAATGCCAAAGGTTCCCAACATGAGATGGGGGGCACTGATGAACAAAGCTCCAACTAATGACAAAGTCAAAGAGATGAATAAGATTTTTCCAAACAACGGCAGATGGCATACAGTTTTTGAAGAGCAAGATCAAATCACAGTAGATGGCAAAGAGATTCGCAAAAAGAATCCAGACAAGTGGACATAGATTGAGAAATCTCCTACTGGTTGTATTTCTGGTGTCTGTTATCGGACTTGGAAATGTCTATGGACATGGCAACGGAAGCGAAACATTTCC
>DAXZ01000015.1:3289-4247 GCA_002506665.1 Nitrosopumilus sp. UBA526
CTCTTCGTGACGTGACATTTCTGATAAAGTCAGAAAAGGGAGGACAATTTCTCTTTGAGCAGGAATTCAAAGCAGACAATGGATTCATAGTCTTTAATTTTGTATCCAAAGATAACGACTCTGTCATTTTAGAGGAGAAAGACAGTAACAGTCTCTTTGGCCTGTTGGGACTTGGTAACACAATGGTACATGTCAACGGTCACAAGCTTGGAGACGGTGGGCTATACAAGCTAGATGTGACAGTATTGACTGCTGATGGATATTCCAAAAGACTTGATGTACCACTAGTCTTTAATTCAGGAATTTCTATTGCCCAAACGTCTAGACATGAATTCCTTGATCCGAACTTTGGCAACCAATACATTGATGTGATAACCTACTATGATGAGATCTCAGAGTTTGAGTATGATCCTGCCTCAAAGGAGATCAGATTCTTCATGCCCTTTGAGTGGAGCGAGTCAAACATAAACCAGACATCAGTTGTTCATGAAGAGATAGTAATTCCCAAACAGTTTGGTGACTTGCTAGTATCAAATTTTGTAATGTACATAAACGGGATACAGCTGCCTGATGACATTGTCAATGTTGATGATTTTTTCACTGAACAAAGAACCGTTCATTTTATAGTATATCAAAGGATTCTACAAAACATCCTTGAGAATAATTCTGATCAAAATGGCATGAACTTTGTGATCAGACCTGACCGTGACTATGCCCACCTGAGTTCGATAACTGACAACGGCCAATTCAGAGTACTTGTATCTTGGGAACCCAGAGATCTAAAACCAAATTCAGATGCAACAATACTCTTTGATGTGACAGACATATTCCTAAAGAACAGTCCTGTTGCAACAGCCTATGAATTCTCAATGACTCAGGATGACAGAATTATCTTCAAGCAGGACGGAACCAGCATTGACTCTAAAGACGAGCACAACACAGCAGAGTTTGTAATACC
>DAXZ01000015.1:4344-7904 GCA_002506665.1 Nitrosopumilus sp. UBA526
GTTGCCAGAATGGTTTAGAAGCAATGCCCTGTGGTGGTCGCAGGGACAGATAGACGATGATACGTTTGTTGGGGGAATTGAATATCTGATAAAAAACAACATTATTGAGATTCCTCAAACATATGTAGATACCACAGACTCTGAAAATATTCCTTCTTGGATCAAAACCAATGCGGCATGGTGGGCGGAGAAACAGATAGATGATGAGACCTTTGTTAGGGGCTTGGAATTTCTAGTCAAAAACGGAATCATCAGAATATGACAGTATCAATACTCCACAAATGAATAATCTTATTATACGATTTTCATCAAAGATAACCATCTAATGTTTCCATTAAGGGATGAGAATCCCACTCCCCCGGGATTCAGGCCAACCATAACTTATGCATTGATAATTGTAAATGTAATTGTATTCTTTATGGAGGTTGCATATACCGCCCAATTCTTTGACTTTAGCAATCAGAATGCCTTTGTAATGTTTTACAACTGGGGGGCTGTTCCTGCCTGTATTGCCGAAGACTTTGGAACAACCCTAGGTAACAGGGTACCGTGTCCGCAGTTCTCAGAAGTTACACTGCTGACATCCACGTTTATGCATGGTGGACTGATTCATCTTGGCGGCAACATACTGTTTCTGTGGATCTTTGGTGATAACATTGAGCAAAAGTTTGGCAAAATAAAATACCTTGGAATATATTTAATGTGGGGAATATCTGCAGGACTGATTCACATACTTGGTGATCCTGCTAGTACGATTCCTGCTGTTGGAGCTTCTGGCGCAATCTCTGGAGTGTTGGGGGCCTACCTTGTAATCTTTCCCAGAGCTAGAATTCAAACCTTCATGATACTTGGGTTCTTTTGGAGGATGATGCACATTCAGGCCCGCTGGTTCTTGCCGTTCTGGCTGGTCTTTCAAAACCTGCTTCCGTTCTTTATAGGAGGTTTTGGTATTGCCGGTGACGGGGTGGCGTATCTTGCACACATTGGGGGCTTTGCAGTCGGACTGGCCACAGGATATATCTACAAAAAAATGTACAGTCCTGACTTTACCTATGGTACGCGGTACGGCTATAGGCCAGACTATTGAAAGCATAAATCCCTGATATTTTATGCATCTTACATGCCCTTGATTACTGTGTCAATGTATCCTGGTAGAACTAGGGAACAAAAAGACCAATATGCAAAAGCAATCACAAAGTCAGCAGCTGAGATCCTAAAGACAAAAGAAGAGCATGTCATTGTTGTCTTTGAGGAGAATCCCAAAGAAAACTGGTTTCTGGCAGGAAGCCAACTCTAATTATTTTTTTTCTTGTATCTAAAATCACCCAGATCTTCTGGGAATCATGGTTTTAGATTTGTGACAAGACAACATGATCTGGGAAAAACAGGTTATGCCATCTCTTGCTCTAGGGAGTAACAATATAGTTTAATAGTGCTATTATCATGTGTTAACTTAATGGTAAGTAAGCGCAATGCTATTGCAGTACCCATACTACTGGCCATCATCGGCGTTATTATCAGCGTGGCACTACTTGACTGGAACATGGACGGGAATGGTCTTGGGTACTCGTGGCAGGAGAACAAGGAATACATGGTAATAATGTGGGGCATTCTTGGTATTATAATGACAAAGATACTCGTACTGTATGACTCTAAATAATCAAATAACATTATATCCTTTTATTGTCAATCCTATTATTCTGTCTCATGAAGGCTGCTGTAATCCAGTTTAGGGCATCAACTGACAAAGAAGAAAATCTAAAAAAAATAATCTCCTTTATCTCAAAGTCCTCTGCAAAAAACGCAACACTTTGTGCATTCCCAGAATTTATGATGTTTTACACAAACTCATCGCAGACCCCAAAGCAGCTAGCGTCCCTGTCTGAAACAATCTATGGAAACTTTGTCTCATCTGTTGCAAAAGCTGCAAAGGACAACAGAATCCAGGTTGTAGGCTCTTTTTACGAGAAGAGCCGCAAAAAGGACAGGGTATATGATACAACATTTGTAATTGACAAGCTAGGCAGGGTAATCTCTACATATCGCAAGATCCATCTCTATGACGCACTAGGCTTTCGAGAGTCTGCGAAGATGACGCCAGGCTCTAGAATATCAAAGCCGGTAAAGACATCCATTGGAAAGATTGGAATGTTAATCTGCTATGACCTGCGGTTCCCTGAGATCTCAAGATCACTAGCAGCTGCTGGCTCTGAGGTTCTTGTTATCCCGTCTGCGTGGGTTAGGGGGAATTTGAAAGAAGACCACTGGATAACTCTCAACAAGACACGTGCAATAGAGAACGGTTGTTATGTGATTGCACCAGATCAAATAGGACACATCTACTGTGGACGTAGCCTAGTTGTTGACCCGTACGGCAAAGTTCTACTTGATATGAAAAAAAGACAGGGAATCGGCATTGTAGAGATTGATCTAAACAAGGTGCGCCAGACACGCAAGGTTCTGCCGTTACTTAAAAACAGAAGAACAGACATCTATCCTACTTTGAAGGCTTGACTTTTCTGCTCTTGCAATTAAAATTTGCACACTGCCTAGTCCATTTCTGCTTTCGTGAATAACGAAAAATTATCATCGGCCACTGACATACAACGCACGGCATCTTGGTGGCCCGAAGCCTTGCCTTTTGCAGTAGTGGCGACGATGCCTTACATCCGCCATAAAAGTTAGAACATCCCATGAACCGCTTTCTTGTTGTATTTGATCTGACTATGATCAACTCACCAAGCTTGCATACAGGACACGGTACCAGTCCATTTTTTGGGGCATTTGTTCCAAGAATGATGTATTTCTTCTCTTTTGCAGACCAAGAGAGAAAACCATTACTGTCAAAATATTGCATGATCTCTTTTTTGAATATGTTGGTTCTTGACTTTGTGATCTTGGCCGTATGTCGGTTTATCTGAATATCTCTGAGACCTTGTCTGGTTGGCATCTGTATATTTACTAAAACAATTTTTATAGGGAATTAGGTCAGTGACATTTGTGGAAAAGGTTTGTGTTCTTGGTGCTGGTAGCACCAAATATGGAAAATTAGCAGACAGTATAGGCGACATCATGACCCAGGCGTCTGTTTTAGCCATAGAGAGTGCCGGAATTGACCCAAAAGAGATCAAGGCGGCCTATATCTCAAATGTCTTTGGGGTTGCCGACAAACAGGTACATCTTGGCCCTGTATTAATGAGCAATCTAGGAATCTCAGACAAGCCATCACTATCCATCGAGTCTGCATGTGGGAGCGGTTCTGTATCATTTAGAGAGGCCTATGCAAACGTGGCGGCGGGCTTTTATGACTGTCTTGTAGTGACAGGTGTTGAGAAGGTAACTCATACCGGAACTGAATGGACTACTACTTACTTTGCATATTGTTCGGACTTTTTCTATGAGGGCCAAGCAGGCGCGTCATTTCCGGGACTGTTTGCATCTATGGCACGTGCTTATCTTACAGAGTTTGATGCAACAGAGGAGGACTTTGCGCAGGTTGCAGTAAAGAACCATGAAAACGGCATACTAAACCCAAAGGCCCATCTACAAAAGAAGATTAC
>DAXZ01000017.1:0-4334 GCA_002506665.1 Nitrosopumilus sp. UBA526
GTATAATCCCCGTCAAGATATCCAAGGGATAGAGTATTGTCAAGTTTTACATCAGATATAGTGACATTTACCGTTACTGGAATTGCGACATAGGTATAGGCAACATACACCTTTTTGTTGGTACCGTCTATGTTGATTGCCTCCCTGTTTACGGTATCTAGTACAAGTGTGTCAAATGGGCCGCGATACGATACTGCATCACTGTACACATGCAAAGTCCCCTTGGTCTGAGAATCAAGTCCGTCTACGGTATCACGAATCTGGATGCGGCCATAACTGTCTGTAACTCCGTGTGCTACAATTGTGACACCGCTTGAGCATCCGCTGGCTAGTCTAGTATCAAAACAGCTGGTTATCCTGTATGGTTTGTTCTCAGAAAGCCCGTAAATATTGACAAGCCAGATGCTAGGACGGTTTGGAACAAGGCATGTGTTGCAGCCAGGATCATAAAGGGTATGTTTTTGCTCAAAGCCGTTAATGTGATACGAATCGATATTATCTGTCCTAAGAAACGTTCCGACAAACTCTGTGTTTCTGCCTACATCAAAGTATGGAGATATGGATTCTGGCACACCAGTCATTCCGGTGCCAAATATTATCATGCCGTCCTCATAGTCATATCTGACTATTCTTGACTGGATGCCCATCCCGTCAATCATTGACTGACCTGCACCAGCCGTACCATCAGACGTACCATCAGCTGTACCACTAGATGTACCGCCACCTTTGCCACTGCCATACACAGCTATAGGAAAGCGGTTTCCGTTGTATGTCAAAAGTGATGCCGAAGATATGTCAGCAGAGTTTATTCCTAGTTCAGAGAGCGATACATCATATTTGGCACCAGCGTTAATTATAGGCGATGTGTCATTGCTTTTGCGTACCTCTTCTATCTCCGTGTATGAATCAAACGTATCATCGTCAGAATATATGACGCGCTTTCTTGTATCATTGTATAGCTCAAAGTCCATTAGGTATATCCGGCTAGGATTCATAAAATGACTTGTGATGTACAGAGTGTCGTTTATGATTGATGCATAGATTACCTCGTTTTTTCTCTGGGATAATTCTGTAATGGAATCTAACGAGTTTGCAGTAATGACGTATTCAGAGTTTGATGCAAGAGAGTGTATGCCAAGTAGAGAGACAAACATTGCAGTAGCTATTAACGGCAAGACGACAATATTCATCTCTGCCCCACCTCAAAGTGATTATTGTCAATCTCGGGATATGTCATGTTGTGACCTGCAGATACCACAGATGAGGTATAGTTTTGCAGCTCAAATGAGAACAGGTGCCTAGTAGATATGTCACTAGAACCGTACGAGAATATGTCTGCTGATACCGGCAGAGGTATGAACTGATTTATCTCGAATTTGCTTTGCTCAAAGCCCTTGTGTATTGCGGTATATTGAACCGCACCGTTTTGTGCTATGGTTCTCTTTGATATGAATAGGGCTGATTCTGGATTGTTTTTCTCAAGCAAAATGGCACTACTGCCATGTGCTGTCTCTATGCTGCCTCCCCAGCCGTCCTGCCAGAATATCGTATCTTCAAGGGACCGGGCATAGTCTGAATCTTTGAAAAATATGTGACGTATGTTATGTGCAGAGTCTAGCAGAAACAGCCTGTCTTGTACTCCCTGACTATCTTCTGTAATCGCATGAATAAAATAAAACGTATCATTTTTGGCACTGATTATATTTTTTATCCCGAGTGTTATGGTATAGCATCTACTGCGCTCCCCTGTAAAAGAATCTAAAAACTTTTCATCACATATGTGATATGTGAATGTGTCTCCCTGGCTTGTATTGTTCATAAAATTCCACGAAGCATCTGATACCGGTAATACAAGCAATGGCAACAACAACAGTCCATGCATGGCACGAGATGGGATTTTTGGTATTAAGGAGTGAAATGCATATGCATCTCTGGGATCACACTTTACGAATCATTATCACAGATACAGAACAAAGTCATAGGGTATAGAATGACCCGAATCATTGACTGAAACAATTCTTATCTTGTGCCAGAAACTAGTAGTATCAAATGTCATCTCAAATGATACGGCATTCACAGGGCCGTCCGTGTCAAGGAGATGCTCATACTCGGACTCGGATGCACTGTGCTCATAGATAGCATAGTGTGTGACGGTGTTATCCTCTTGCCGCCATGTTATTGTGATATAGTTATCAATCACCCTATAGCTGATACTCTGTGGCCTGTCAGGCATGGCAACAGGTATGGTAACAGGTATGATAACAGGTATGGCAACAGGTATGGCATCTGTCCTGACAGTTACAGAGTTGGATTCAATAGATATGCCTGCACTGCTGACTGCCTTTACACTATAGACGTACTGGGTGTCAGGTTCTAGTCCAGTCACAGCATAGCTGTTCTCAGAAATGCTAAAACACACAGAAAAACTCTCTGCCCCAAGGGTCTTACACAATATTTGATAGCTAGTTACCATATCATCAGAGACCCAGGATAATATGACAGAGTTGTGCGTTATAGACGAGCCCCTCAAGTCTTGTGGACTGGCAGGCAGTGGTGCCTGGATATTTACATCAGGTGGTGATGCCGGGATATTTGCATTAGATGTGTACACTGCTGTGATTATTGTATCGTTAATCTTTCTGCTTTTAGATACAGTACCGTCCTCAAATGCAAGGTTTGCAGTCATCCCAACAGAATCACCGACAGGACATGCCATGGTGAGATAGCCATGTGGAGCAATGGATTTAATTTCCAAGTCACATGTAGAACCTGCAACAAGGGTTCCGCCTGATATGCCATGGTCTGAGAGATTTGTGATAGTAAATGTCTCAATGGATAGTTTCCCTGACTGGTAAATCTCAGATGTAATCAAAATGTCATAATTATCCACAGTCATACTATTTGCAAAGTCAGTCACAAAAAGAATTGCTACTACACCTAGTGACAGAGTAACTATGAGACCGGCAAGTATTCCTATTGCATTATCCATAATATCATCTGTTTGGGTTTGTATCAAAGAGTTCTAGTTCTCGGTCATCGGCGATAAACTGACACCGCACCACATTCTCTGATGCATGTACCATCGCCTCGCCCTTCTTGGCACGAATCAGAATGTCTGCCTCGTATTCAGAGAGATGCAGTATACTTGTAAGGGCGTTTTTTTCACTTGACTTGTGCTGTAAGAATATTTTAGTATCTGAATTGTTAAATAATGTAAGGGCGTGCGGGTGCTTTAAAATATCCTCAATGTTCTGAGTAGCCAGGATTATCGTAACGTTATACTTTCTTGCCCTCCTTGCTAGTTCCTCAACTGACTCGCCTGTACTGTCGTCTTTGAATAATGCCCAACCCTCATCTAGTATGATAAACTTGGGGGTCACCTTTGGCAGCTTGGTTGCATGCTGTAACGCAAACTCTAGTGCAATCCTTGTTGCAAGTCTGTGCTCGTCTGAATTTACTGCAAACGAGTTTGCAAGGGCTACAACCGTACTGTTTTTCATGCTAGGACTGCCAGACAATAATGATGCAATGGGGCCCATCTCTAGTATCTGCATGTAAGAGCAGTGATCCGTGTTTCTTTGATGGTCAGCCGTCTTCATTAGCTGTATCATATTTGTAACATCATGACACTTTTCATCCTCAGCGGCCTTGAGCATTGCATATCTTGTGAGTTTTTTGACACCCAAAATGTCTGCAAGCAGTGAGGCCGCCTTGTATCTTGACATATAGTGGAACGGATCCATGCCAAGTCTGATGTTGGCATCAATTTCTGATATTGAGAATCCCAGGGTCTTGCCAAACTCGACATACTCGTTTTCAATGTCTACGAAAAAAAAGAAGGCTTGAGGATACATCTTTTGGGCACGTGATATGATTATCTTTATGGTGTGTGATTTTCCGGCACCGGAGGTGGCAACTATTCCAATGTTATAGTTTCTTCTCTTTTTGTAATTGTACAGTATTGCCCTCTTTGTTATCACGTTTATCCCCCATGCCGTGCCGCCTTTTTCAGATAGTTCCGATGACATGAATGGAAATATTGGATGCAGTGAATCGGTCTCAACATAGAGGTCTGTGCGGCCATGCAAAAGCCACTGTTTGTCTGAATGTGGCAGATGCCTCACTGTTGTCCTAGCAGTCTTTGCCTTTGATGTGAATATTTTTGCTCTGGCATCTAACGTCTTTTTGGTACCACCGAGCACGCCAAAGATTATTCTCATCGATACTATTTGGGACAAATTTTGACCCAGTACTTTGTCCTTCATTGCATCTATCATGCTAGAACCATCAATGGTATCTTTTTTTGCAGACAGATGCGCAGTCTTTAGCGACCC
>DAXZ01000017.1:4429-5095 GCA_002506665.1 Nitrosopumilus sp. UBA526
AGGTTGTTGTGTAGTGTAAGATATGACGAACTAGTGCCTTTGATCTGAAACTCTGGCGTGTCAACTTGGTTGCATTCAAAGTCTGCCTGGCCTAACAGATGTGAGATATCATCTTTTGAGGTGATTACGGTCTTTTCATTTGAGCATAACAGCTTCTTTTTTCCAAACAAGATATCATCATACTCTCTGTACATGTCTATGGTTATTGGAGAATCGAGGGAATCTGCAAGATTTTTTAGTCTTTCAACTAGTAGAATCTGCTCGTCAACATTAGAATATGCCATGTTTAGTGGCGATATGATATAGCTGTTCTGCCTCACGTGTCAAAATAATGGTTTTGTTATTAAGGCATACAACTTGGAAACGTCTAGAACTGAAATATTATTCAAAAAAAAAAATTACCGCATCGTCTGATACGGGGTTTGGGTTTTTTCAGAGAGTATGTTGGTTATGGCAGCTATTGCATGTACTGATGTCATTATTGCAAGGACTGCATACATGCCATCAAGGAATACATATCCCAGAATTATGACTCCGAAATATGTCACACCGTACACCACCCATGTCTTTGCAATCCCAATTCTGTGGTGCAGGACTGAGATTATGATGTTTCTCTCTTTGCGAGGAAATCTCTCAGAACGTATGGTGCTTGCAATATCTGAGCAC
>DAXZ01000038.1:0-1655 GCA_002506665.1 Nitrosopumilus sp. UBA526
TCATCCCGTGATTTCTAATCATCTGTAATCTATCTCTGAGGTCTTTGTTGTCAGTTACAACAAAGCCGCCTTCACCGGCAGTCATTACCTTTGCAGGATACATACTATAACATCCCATCCCAAAAAAAGTACCGGCATGTCTCTTTTTGTAGGTGGATCCTAGAGAATGTGCAGAATCCTCGATGATGGGAATGCCATGTCTCTGAGATATCTCTGAGAGTCTCTCAACTGATGCAACGTTTCCATACATGTGAACTGGGATTATTGCACGGGTTTTTTTGGTAATCTTTTTTTCTATGTCGTCAGGATCTATGGTATAATTTTTCTTCAAGATATCAACAAAGACAGGTCTTGCACCAGTTGACGTCACGGCATTTGCAGTTGCCACAAACGTGAATGAGGGAATCAGTACATCGTCTCCTCCCTTGATATCTAATGCATAAAGTGCTGCCTGTAATGCAGACGTGCCAGAATTTACAGCTATGGCATATCTCGAGTCTACAAAGGATGCAACAGCCTTTTCAAATTTCTGAACATGTGTTCCTCCTTGGCTTGCCGCTGATGTCAAAGCACCTTTCTTGAGAATGGAGGTGACAGCGGCTATCTCCTCTCGGCCTATATTAGGAACATTAATTGCAATATTCAACATCGTTACTGTTTATAACTAGTCTATAAACCTCAACTAAGAAACATGAATTTTTATATTTCAAAATTTGGCAAACGATATTATGAAACCACGTCATCTTGAAAAGACCGATGCAGGATACAAAGCCTATCTGTATGTCTTTTATGTATGTGGGTGCATAATGTCCGCATCGCTGGTATTTGGCGTATATATTACCACACTAGAATGGATTGAAAACGGGACATATGTGATGGGCGAGGCAATTCACAATACGGCTGTCCCAGTTGAGAACTTTGCTAGGGTAACGACTTGGATCTTCTTCTCTACGATAATTGGGTGGTACTGTGTAACAAGAATTGGATGGAGGAGGACTGCCGGAGACAAGATTGTGGGTGCGAAGATGACACTACTCCAACTAATGCTACTAGGGTTCTCAATTATTACCTTGTATGAGGTGCTGTACAACTTTACTGTATTGAATGCACAGATAACTGCAGGAGTTATCAACGGAATGGTTCCAGACATTGACAGACTGTCTGTGGCCTATCCCGATCCTGATAGGCCGTGGAACTTGGTCTTTGCAACCAAGATGTTTCTTGCAGGCTTTGTCATTAGCACTCATGCATTTTATCTGAGTATAAAACCTAGAAAGAACTTGG
Source organism: Nitrosopumilus sp. UBA526 (assembly GCA_002506665.1). Classification (GTDB taxonomy): domain Archaea; phylum Thermoproteota; class Nitrososphaeria; order Nitrososphaerales; family Nitrosopumilaceae; genus Nitrosopumilus. The sequence continues at coordinate 1,285 of DAXZ01000038.1, forward strand.
ACTAGCTAAAAAGACAACTAGGTTGTCACATAACTATATTCTCATGCCTATGATGACTCGGCATACGGACAAATAGTTAAAAGCCTTGATTCTACAAAGCAAGAAGAGTGGGAAACAGAAAAAAACCTAGCATACGAGCAATAATCAAAGCTGCAGGAGGCAAGTGTAAAAAGTGTAACACGACTAAGGATCTAGTTGTACATCACAAAATCCCACAAAGTGTCGGCGGAACCAATGATGCAAGTAATCTTGTGATTTTATGTAACATGCACCACATCAAACTTTTTAATATTTATCAAAAGAAGCGTGCTCTTAAACAATAACACAAATCATCACACACCATCCACTGTCTATACCTTGTGCCTATAGGC
>DAXZ01000038.1:1731-2405 GCA_002506665.1 Nitrosopumilus sp. UBA526
CAGATTCTGACATGTGCCATTTATAATCAAACATATTTCTCGGTTTAAACCCTAATTGTGTAATATGTTCTGCAAAAACCCAAATTATAAAAAAACTATTTCTACTATGTAGGCATAGTCTAGTTATGGGGTTATTTAGTTCAAACAAAGGCGAGCTAAAATGTAAGAAATGTGGAACAATTCTAGCTGACTCTGACAGACTAAAAAAACACCAAGAAAAAGCTCATAACAAGAAAAAGGAAAAATGCAGAGCGTGTGGAACAGAGTTTAATACAACTGATGATCTAAGAAAACACAAAAAAAATTGCAGGTAAAACTCTTTCTGTGTTGGCCGCCTCACTCCTGTTCTAGTATCAATTAAATAACTTTATACGGTTACTACTCAAAAGTTGTTTTGATTTGGACATTACAGAAAAGGTGGATCTGATTCAGAGACCACCAACTGAAGAGATTGTAACCCGAGAAGAGTTGTTTGAGCTATTCAAGACAAACTCATCACCAAACCACTATATCGGCCTAGAGATATCTGGATTCTTACATCTCGGCAGCCTGATTAGTACGGGATTCAAGATCAATGACTTTGCAAAGGCCGGGGTAAAATGCAAAATCTTTCTTGCAGACTGGCATACACTGATCAACGACAAGCTTGGCGGGGACTGGGAGATGATTGCAAA
>DAXZ01000038.1:2529-2686 GCA_002506665.1 Nitrosopumilus sp. UBA526
TGCTCTATCCTGCAATGCAGGCAGTTGACATCCATTCCCTAGATGTAGATATTGCGCATGCCGGAATGGATCAAAGAAAGATTCACATGTTAGTAAGGGAGATATTTCCAAAGATGGGATGGAAGGTTCCAATAGCCGTCCATCACAAGATATTACC
>DAXZ01000038.1:2794-11521 GCA_002506665.1 Nitrosopumilus sp. UBA526
GAAGCAGTCATCCAAAACAACCCACTGCTTGAGATCTCAAAGGCCATACTCTTTCACGAGTTCGATGAGCTCAAGGTGGAGAGGCCTGAGAGGTTTGGCGGAGATGTGTCATATGCCGACTATGACAAGCTAGAAGAAGACTATGCAAAAAAGAATCTGCATCCCGGGGATCTAAAGAAGATGGTGGGAGACTATCTAGTAAACATAATCTCACCCATAAGAGACAAGCTGGTTTTAGACCAAGAACTGCAAGACGCAATCAGGAAAAACGTCTAGACTCTACTACAAGGTCGGTTCTTTTAGATTATATTTTGATCTGTAGCCTCTCGGGTTGATCATTAGGTCCTTGTAGGTATATGTCGACGAGTTTCCAATTATTACGGTACTGATCATACCTAGCTGATCTGCGTGATCCGGCAGGTGTTCTAGATCAGTCATGACAACTCTCTCAGACTCTCTGAACGCTCCCTTGATTATTGCAACCGGGGTGGAGGGACTTCGATACTCTAAAAGAATCTCTCGTGTGTCTTGCAGCTGATGAATTCTCTTCTTGCTGGCGGGATTGTAAATAACTATTACAAAATCTCCTTCGGCAGCTGCCCTAACTCTCTTTGTGATTATCTCCCACGGCACTAGCAGATCACTCATGCTGAGAACTGCAAAGTCAGTCATCAGGGGGGAACCAATAATTGATGCGCACGAGTTTAGTGCCGATACGCCTGGAACGATCTCGACTTTGAGATCATCGTTGGGACTCCAGCCAGACTCGGCAAGCGTCTCATAGATTAATCCGGCCATCCCATAAATCCCGGGGTCACCACTTGAGACAAGTGAGACTATCTTTCCCGCCTTTGCAAGATCAATACACTGGCGGGCTCTCTCTACTTCTTGGGTCATTGCATAGCGATGAACGGTCTTTCCCTCAATAAGATCCTGAACTAGATTCACATACGTCTCATATCCTACAATCGTGTCGCTCTTGCCAATTACCTCTCTTGCCCGAAATGTCATGTGGTCATGATGGCCCGGTCCGACACCAACAATGTAGAGTTTGCCTGTCAATCTCAAAAAGGAGGTGTGTCCATCAATAATTTATCCCTTTGTTCATTGGAATGGATCCACAAATGGACAGTTGACAATATGATCGCTGTTAGTAGGCCGTGCAATGCTTACTAATAACAGGTCGTCGGCACGAAACGAGTCAATATCGGCCTTTGTCTCAAGAACTTTTGCAGATTCGGCATCGTTCCATTTGACTAGATAGACTCTCCACATTGGGCTATAGTTTGTATCTTCTGACGAGGATCCTGAAATTCTTGACTGGAATCCCAGATATCCAGATCCAATTATTCCATTCTTGAACTCAAAGAGATCACCTGCCCCGGAATGGACTATGAGTCCTGCAGAGCTAGGTGATGAGACGACCCCCATTGACTGGGCAGGTCCTGAGGGGGTGGCATCAGTTACGATACAGTATGTAGTTCTTCCATCAGGCCCCCAACCTCTGTGGGCTACAAATGTCACAGTCATCTCCTCTTCGTTAATCTCTGTAATCTGTCCACCACTGTATGATGTCTCATCTGTTATCTCCGTGTCAGGACGTACAGTCATCTGTCCACCTGGCCAAAGAATCTGAGGGGCGTTTAGGACTATGTCGGTATCCTCAAACTCGACTCTGCCGCCCTCCTCTGCTGCAATCACATCTGTTGCTGACTCGAACTCGACATACCTCTGTCCTGTCTTCCAGGTAACCTCAACTACAGAACTCAATGCACTATACTCTGACTCTTGTGATGGAGTACCTGAGAACACCTCGTCTTGGAACCCATAAATTCCGTCTCCCTTGATACCATTCTTAAAGACAAACAGTCTCTGAAGAATATCTTCTGGAATGTCTCTGATTGGTGATGCAAACTCTACATTCCATTTCTGTCTCTCTGCAATGGTCTTGCCATAGTCTTCATCACTGCTGTCAGTTATGATGTATAGAACCATGTCTCCTTCATAGACTCCTCTATGCATTGGAATCGTAGCTGGAACGTTTGCCCTTGAGAGTAGCAGTGAGGGCTTTGCTTCTTCTATCTCTATCTTTTGCATTATTACCTCTGTAGGCTGTCCCCTAATCCATCCATCAACACTTAGAGTTACAGTAAACTCGTTTGAGCTAGGAGAATGCAACGCAAGGGCAGCTCCCGTAAATTCAGACGAGCCTGAATCCATCAAATCAGTCAGTGACAAACCATAGATTGTTCTTCCATCCACAGTCCACGTAGGCTGACCTCGTGATTCCTGCGGGGTGATCTCATGCAAGACCATTACCTGTACCGGCTCGCTAGAGGTAAACGTCATGGAGCCGTCATATATCGTCCCCTCATTTGGGGACAAGACTAGCGCCAACTGATCACTGTGTTCTTGGCCAGGATCCTGGGAAGACGTTACGGTCTGTGTAAAATGAATCTTTTTTCTAGAGCCGGCATCGACGAACTGTTCAGATGTCAGAGACATCAAAGTCATGCCAACTACAAAGACTCCAATAACTAGTAGAGCTAGATGTTTTCTCAACAGATACTCTCAGGACTGTTTCCCTTAAATGATTTGTCTTAGTTTATCTCATCTAGTGCAAACTCGTCATGCAAGGCACGTACGGCTGAATTCATGTCAGAATTCTTTACAATAAACGCAAGATTAAGCTCAGACGAGCCTTGGGTTATCATCGATACGTTCACCTTTTTCTTCTCAACTGCACCAAAGACCCTTGAGGCAACCCCGACTGTTCCCCTCATTCCCGAACCAATCAACGCGATTATGGCAACATTGGTTGTGACCTCTATCTTTTTGATAATCTTTCCTAACAACTCCATCTCCAATGAGCCTACTGCCTTGTCAAGATCTACATTCTTTACCACAATTGTAATACTTGACTCAGACGGGTTCTGAGAGATCATCATTACGTTGATTCCGGCCTTTGCTAGCGTGGCAAATATCTTCGCAGCAGTCCCCGGCGTTCCAACCATGCTTCCGCCCCTCACGTCTACTAGTCCGTTATCTCGAACACTGCTTACACACTTTACAGTATCTCTGACTGATGAGGCAGATACCAGGGTTCCCTCGTTTTTGGTATTAACAGAACTCCTGATCTTTATGGGAATTCTCTTTGTCAGCAGAGGCTCAAATGTCCGTGGATGAATTTGCTTTACTCCAAACAGAGCCATCTCTATGGCCTCCAAATATGAGACCTCATTTAGCAGCTTTGCGTTCTTTACAATCTTTGGGTCTGCAGTCATCAGGCCGTCTACATCACTCATCAACCAGATCTCATCTGCCTTGATACAAGAACCGATGATTGTCGCAGAATAATCCGATCCACCCCTACCAAATGTGGTTACATGTCCGTGTTGGTCTGCACCTGCAAACCCCCCGACTACTGGAACAGTCTTCTTTAAGAACAGGGCATCCACAGTCTTGGAGACTCGCAGTCTAGTTGTATCCATCAGTGGTTTTGATTCGCCAAAGTTAGAGTCAGTAACAATTCCCACCTCCTTTCCAGTCAACGGAGATGATCTCCTACCTGAATCACTGATTGCAGCAGAGACTAGCTTGACTGACAGTCTCTCTCCAAACGATACTAGATAGTCCATTGTCCGTGACGTGACCTCACCTAGCAGTACCATCCCGTCAATTATGGCAAGAAGCTCAGCAAAGTCCTCATCAAGTCTTGCCAAGAGTTTCTTGTGTACATCAGGTTTTTTGATTGTCTGTCTTGCAATCTGTTTATGCCGCTTGATAATTTTCATGGCAAGCTGTTCTGCCTTTTTCTTGTCTTCTCTTCTTATGTATTCCGATATCTCTAGGAGCTCGTCTGTGGTTTTGTTTGTTGCAGAACAGACAACAACGATCTGATTCTTCTTTGATAACTCACCAAGATGGCGTGCTACTTTCTGAATGTCTCTTCCGGCAGAGATGGTTGCTCCGCCGTATTTTATTACGAGTCTCAATTTATGATACCTGAGCTAGTTAATCTTTAAATGCTTTAACTTTCCACACGTGGAGCCAAGTAAAAGTGAATTCTGCCAATATTTGCCACCTTGAACTCGATTCTAAGAGGCTTTGAATCTGAAAACTCACAGGTAATCGAGCCTGCATTGGAACCTACTGCCTTTACTACTGGATTTAGATACTCGAGGCTGTAGGTGCCGACACTGTCTCCCTTTGAAGAGATCTCCTCAATATCCTTGTCCTCCCTGTCTATGTCGATTACAACCTCGCCAGAGTCTCCCTTGCCTGAAAAATCTCCTTTCGAGTCTGCTGATGTGTGTATAGTAAGATACTCTGATACGACTTGGACATCTCCGAGAATTCTGTCAAACTTTGACGAAGTCAAAACAATCTTCGAGTCATAGTCAATCTTTGGAAGTGGTGTATCAGTTGCAGAACTCTCAATGAGGCGCATCTTGTATTTCTTGTTCTTTCCTATTGTCACAAGCAACATGTTCTGTTCAGATATGCTGATCTCTATGCTGTCCTTCTTGTCTGCCCTCTTGATGAGTTTTGAAAACTCGTCGATTCGTACCCCAAACTTTATGTCACTGTCACACTCGTATCTCTCAAACGCAGAGTTTGGCCATGAGATGTCAATGAGGGCAACATGTGATGGATCCATTCCTCTAAAAGTAATCCCTTCTGCAGTTGCTACAAACGTAGCCTCCTCGACAAGTGTAGATATTGCCGAGATGATGGCCTTTAGGTCATCTGAACCGCTAGTCTTTGCTCCAAAAGTCAAATCAATTTCCTGTGTCTATACGCTCCTTATATCCCTAATTAATTATGATCTCAATTTCCTCAGAACCATTCTTGATGCTACCTGTCTCTGTGAAATCATGTTTCTGCCAAGACGCAAAAGATTCGGCCCCGATCTTGTGTCTACCTCTTCCCAAGTCTGATGCAGCAAACACAAACTTTTCATCAAAATCAAACAACTCTTGCCGTGTCGCTTCTTCTGTTAATCTGATAAATGGCTCAAAGTTCTTGGATACTAGGATCCAAATTCGCCTGTCCTTCATCGGATTGACAAGCTTTGGATTCCTTGTCCAAAATATTGCCGCCTTTCTGTACGTGTCTATGGTGCGTCCAAGAGCTTTCTTACGAAACCCACCAGACGTCAGTTTTATGCCATATTTCATCTTAAATGAGACATCATTGTTGTTGTATGCCTTTGTCCAGTTGGCCTCGTTAAAGCTATCTCTGATGTGTCCCTCAACTGAAAACTGGACATTTATCTCCACATTCTCATCAACAGAGTACTCATCCTTGGACTTTGCCAGCTTAATCTCTGAGATCTTACTCTCTCCCATTTCTACCGCTCATAATGATTTATATCCGCAATAAGTGCTTTTTCTGAATATATGAATGCACAAGTGATCAGCTCCAAACCCAAGGAGATCAACCTCTCAATCACAGAGACTGACATTGGAATCTTGTACATAATTCAACACGAACTGCTAAAGGCATCAAATATCGGTTTTGTAGGAGTTATTGTAAAACATCCCCTTACCAATGAATGTTGGATGAGAGTTAGCTCTAGTTCAAAACCACTCGTAGAGGTCAAAAAAGCAACAGAGTCAGCAATAAAGATGGCCGACGAATTCAAACAACTCTTCAACTCCAAGATCAAGGTAAGTTAGATTGAAATTTTGCCCCAAATGTGAGGTCAAACTAAAAAACAGTGACTCTGGCCTGCAGTGTTCCAAGTGTGGTTATACTGAAGAAGATATCAAAAAGACAAAAAAACCGACAAAGGCAGAGCCAGACTTTTCACTTCTTGCTTTTGAAGGCACCGAGGGGGAGGAATCTCTACCTACAATCAATATAGCATGTGAAAAGTGTGGAAATGATCAGGCAGTCGGCTGGATGTTCCAAACTAGAAGTGCAGATGAGCCCACAACCCGGTTTTATCGCTGTCTGAAATGCAAATACACTTGGCGGGACTACACATAAGGTTTAACTGGAACTCTGCTAGATGATACACTAATGGCAAAATATGATGGTCTGTTAGGACAGCCGATCCTTGAGGTTGAAGAACCTGATAAGGAGGGTGGAATCACCTTCATCTTTAAGGATAACAGGTTTATGTTCATAAAAGCAGTTGATGGCAAGATTGAGACCGTATCAATTCCAGAATAGGTTGGTAGAGGAATATGGAAAAGTTTGATTCAATCAAGATGCTAGAACTTGTAAAGGTAGAAGACCCTGACTCGGAAGGAGGACTGACCCTGTTCTTTCAAGAAGACAAAACCCTAAAGATCAAGGTTGTAGACGGAGAACTGGTATCAGAACTTGTCTGATTTTTTTACATATTTTTCATAAAATCCTACAGCTTGCTCTTGCATCGCAGACTCTATGGAGCCTGGCCTTGCATCACGAATCTTTTTAATCGCATCGTCGGCTCCAAGCCCTTTGTATTTTATAAAATAACATGCAAGTATTGTTCCTGCCCTTCCCATCCCGGCCGCACAGTGAACCATTACTGCCTTATCATCTCTGATCTGTTCATGTATGAAATCCACTGCCAGATCTATCTTCTCAATCTCTGGGGATGTAAAGTCGGGGGTAGGCACATGAAGATATCTGACGTCCTGTATCCAGTCATGTGGCAACGCCTGCTCTGTCATTGTCACAACGGACTTTATTCCCTGGTCTAAAACCCAGCCAAACTCATCAGAACTTGTTGGCATGCCAGAGCCTGCCAGTCTCTCTTTAATCAGCCAAGAAAAGTTTGTTGGCTTTTTTGTGATCTTGCCGTGAACCTTTCTCCAAATGTTTCCAGGCCTGCTCATATGATGCGTTGTTTGTTATTCCATATTTATGTACGTGTATCAAGGCATTGCTATTGCTCGTACCGGGGAGCCTGTTGCATCTTTTAGCTTTAGTGGAAGTATTGTAAAATTAAACTCCTTTGTTCTGATCTTCTCCATGTTTGCCAAATTCTCCACTATCAAGACATTGTTCTCTGATAAGATACGATGAGCACTAAACGATTCATCTGATCCGAGATCTATACTTGGGGAATCTATTCCAACCAGGTTGATCTTTTTTGTTGCAAGATATCTAGCAGATGACACATCCAATCCAGGATTCTCAGCAAAGTAATTGTCCTCTCGCAAGTTCTTCTGCCAGGACGTAAAGAAAAAGACCGAAGCCCCATCTGGAATCTTGCCGTTTCTTTTCTCAAACAGTACAATATCTGCTCTTGTAATCGGCATGTTCTTGGCCTTTCTGAGTTTTATCAGGACTGCCCTTCCGACTAGTCTATCAAGTGAGATCTGGTTGATCTTTAGACCGTCCTCGACAAAATGATATGGTGCATCAAGATGCGTACCAGTATGCGAACTCAGGAACAACACTTCGAGATTATATCCATCATCTCTGATATCAGACCATCTGATGAATCGCGTAGCCGGAGATCCGGGAAAAGTTGGAATGGATTCTGATATTGTAAGTGACAGATCTATTGGTCTCACACCTGCGACACGCATTGGCAGTTAATCAATCTTCAAGCAATGAAAGGTTAAATAATGTCTCATGAAAAAATCCCTTGTGCCTACAGCATATGTTCTGTTGAACTCTGATCTGGGATCAGATGAATCAATCATAAACGAAGTAAAGCAGATCCTTGTTGACGAAAACATAACCTTTGAGATCCAGGGGGTCTATGGGGTATATGACATTGTCTTGAAACTGTCCTCTGATGATGTTGAGAGATTACGGGCAACTATTACTGACAAGGTCAGAAAAATCAGCAAGGTTCAATCGACCCTAACCATGATGGTAATAGAGGAACAAGAGAAACTATAGTTTCTTTATTGCATCAACTACCTTGAGCATCTGAGATTCAGTATTAAAAAAGTGAGGAGATGCTCGTACAATCTTTTTATTTATGATCTCTCTTACGGCTAGAATGATGTTTTGTTTTTCAAGCTTGTCAACTAGTATCTGCGAATCCCGTCCTTTGAGATTAAACGAGACGATGCTTGTCCTAAGGTCTTGATCTTTTGGACCATACAGGACAATGTCTGGAATCTTTGCCAGCTCTTCTCTGAAGAGACAAGACAGGTACTGGTTTTTTTTCTGGATATTGTTCATACCAAAACTCTGCAGATAGTTTGCAGACGACTCTAATCCTACAACTCCCACATAGTTTCTAAAACCAGTCTGAAACTTGTCTGGCAACTCTTTGAACGCCAGTCTTGAATCATCATAAATTATTGCAGACTCTCCGCCGACAGTCTTGGGTTCTAACAGTCTGCTAGATTTTCTGCTACAATAAAACACTCCCGTACCCATAGGACCGCAGAGCCATTTGGATCCATTAAAGGACATAAAATCACACCCTATCTTTGAGACATCTACCTCAATACATCCTACGGACTGGGCACTGTCAACAAAGAACGGTACTTTGTCATCAAGAATATTCCCTATCTCCTCTACAGGAAGTATCGAGCCGGTATTATACAAGGCATGGCTGATGGCAACTAGTCTTGTGTTGGCATCTACAGATGATCTTAAATCACATAGTTTGAAAAAACCATTACTGTCAACAGGTAGGCTCTTGACTGATATCTTGTCTCTTAGACTGATCCAGGGATAAAAGTTGGAATGATGCTCGTGTGCCATTCCACGAATTATGATGTTATCATTATCATCAAAGGACAATCCGTTTGCTACAAGATT
>DAXZ01000038.1:11593-12828 GCA_002506665.1 Nitrosopumilus sp. UBA526
ACTGCTCGCAGTTTTTCAGTAACAAAGGACTCGGAACACTTTGAATCCGGCCCCATCGAGCTGTACTCCATCAGGAACTCTCTCATGGCCTCAATGCTCTGAGTGGGCATTAAAGAGACAGACGCATTGTTTAGATAGATCTTTTCTGAATCTACAAAGTCAGCTGAAATGTCCTTTGATACCAAATTCATTATTATATCTGATAAGATCTCAAATCAATGTTGGATAAAAATCCTGAGTGGCCCATGGGAAATGATCTAACACAGATCAAGCTTGAGGCACACAACCCCAACATCATCTTGTGTTCAAAACCATTCCACAAAATGGAGTTTCTACACGGACTGATAAACTCAACCAAAGACCCGGTCATCTTTGTTGACATGGACCTGCTCTATACAGGATATATCGAGTCTGAGATGATTCAGAAAAATGAAAATGTGACAATCTTTTCTCCAAACAGAACAAACTGGCGAGAAAAACTCTCAGAGATCATCTGCAAGACATCAGAGAGGAGATCCCTTGTAATCATCGACTCGTTTAATGGAGTGTATAGTCTGTTTGGCAGGTTGGAATCTGCTAGGTTTGTTAACTCGTGTATGATGCTTGTTGCATCCATCGGAACCCAAGCCAAATCACCAGTTGTAATCATGGCCATGGCTAAAAAAAGAGACGATAAATGGATATTATCTCCTGGAGGAAAACAGGTGATCAAATCAGAAAACACCGGCCTTTATCTTCTCAAAAAGAACGCAGATGCTCTAGTTGTTGATACTCTGACATAATGTATGACTCGTACTGCGATCAGAACTTGACGGCGTTATATGATACGAAACGCCGTTATAAGATGATATTTCTAAGTAAGTTATATTAACAAACCAAGAAACAGTCTTGTCATGCCAGTAGGAATTATTCCAGACATCAGCGAACAGATGTGTATCGGATGTGCACTATGTGTAGAGATCTGTACCACACTTGGACCAGATGTCCTTAGAGTAAAACCAGTCGAAGGCTGGAAGAGAGGAAAGGCATTCGTCTTTTATCCAGAGAGATGTATCTCTGATGGTGCATGCATTGGTGTATGCCCAACAAAGGCAATCTTTTGGATGCGACCAATGGACTTTACTGTTGGACAACCCGTTCCACTCTACAAGAATTCTGTCTTCGTCAAAGGTTGGACTGAATTAATCGATTAGATTACTTCATCAATTTTCTTTTTATTATTTAAATCTCAAGAC
>DAXZ01000052.1:0-1909 GCA_002506665.1 Nitrosopumilus sp. UBA526
TTTGCAGTCCTGTAATACGTTCTTGTATTGTTCAATGGACCCATCAACATCCAACACACATGCACCTCCTGCCTCTGATGATGATTCCAAGAGATGAACATGCACATCATGTATTCCTGGTAGCATTAATTTCCCCCCAAGGTCAATGATTTGAGTGTCGTTACCAATATAATTTTGGAGATCATTGTTTGTTCCAACAAAGGAAATTATTCCGTTTTTTATTGCTACGGCTTTGGCCCATGGATTATTTTCATCAACTGTATAGACTAACCCGTTTTCAAAAACAATTTCTGCCGGGCTGGCAGATGATGGCAAAGAAATTTCTTTTGCCCATCCTCTTTGAATTAATACTTCAACAGAAGATGGTTTTACACAAGCTGGTAAACTGTTTGATGATTTTAGAACTAGTACTAGTCCTTCAGCGCATGTTACATTCTCTGGCAAGACACCATCTGAAATTTGTTTTAGAGGAGGAGGAACATATACAACAGCATCTGCATCATTTACAATAAAAAATAAACTTGAAACTATGAGTAATGACAGCGTTAGTCTATTCAATAATTTTTTGTTAATTAGAGGCTTATTTGTACTAACAGCCATTATGCCCACAAAACGATCATTTGATAAATTTTTGATAATCTGCTAAGTTCAGTTTGAGGTATATTTTACATCAATTCTGTAAAATTTCAAGAGATGTCAAATCAGACTTGGGCATTGCATATATTCCAGAGTTAGAGGGCAGGTATCTTCCAACTCCGATACATTGGGGTTTAGCAAAAGTGTAATGGGATCGGCAGGACTTGAACCTGCGACCACTAGTCCCCCAGACTAGTATCATACCAAGCTAGACTACGATCCCTTGATTTGCAAGGGATAGATGAAATTATTAAGTCATAGTATTAAGAGTATTACATGATTTGTAGTGTATGTCACAAGATCTCTGCAACAGGCCAGGATCATCTTGACTGTGTACAGAAGAAAAGCATCGAGTCAAAAGACCAGAGTCTAAATGGTGAAAAGCTAGATACCTCAAAAGACCTAAACGTTGAGATCAGAGCTGTCCTTGAGCATCTTACAAAGGAACAAAAAAAGTCATAACCATTTTCCAAGTCTCTCTCTTTCAAACTCTAGTTTTTGGGAGAGATTGTCACGAGTTGATTCTGTAATCTCAGTTGTTGGTTTGGGGCCAGAGAACATGTCAACGTTGAGAACTGCTGCCGTATCTCTGCCTGATTCAATAAAACACCCACCCCGTCCATCAAACAGTGCAGTCTCTTCTCTGGATTGAATTTTTGATATAATATTTTGAGCAACCGCAATCCCCTGTCCCTCTGCAAAGACTCCAGCTTTTGGAACTGGTTTCTCACCTACAACCATGCTAGTTACATCACCTATTGCATAGACATCCTCAAAGGGCGTCTTGCAGTCTCTGTCTATTGGAATAAATCCCGGCTCTTTGGCTAGCCCCGAGTCATAGATTACCTTTGGCGCAATGTGTGGCGGAACTGCCAAGAGCAAGTCAAAGTCTGCCTGACTGTCTTCAAATACTAATTTGCCTGGCTCGACTGCTTTTGTCTTGCAAGAGTTGTGAAAAGTAATTTTCTCAGAGTTTACAAGGTCTAGAATCTTGCCGCTCACCTCAGGGCCAGCTGCTGGCAGTGTGATGGGTGCCGGACTGTAAAAATCAATCTGTATATCATCACGAACTCTGCGCTCCCTTAGCATAGAATCAATCAACAGGCTTGCCTCAAAGGGCGCAGGAGGACACTTGTAAGGCATCCCCATTATTGCTATTGCAATCCTTCCGGTCTTTATCTGCTCGAGTTTCTCACGAATCTCCAAGAGTTGGTCATGATCATATAGACTGAGTCCGTTTTCTTGCAGTCCCGGAATTCTTTGGGGGGCTAGA
>DAXZ01000052.1:2054-2296 GCA_002506665.1 Nitrosopumilus sp. UBA526
TTACCTGTGATAAGGGCAGTAATTCTCGCAGTTTGTTGGCAGCTGCAAGTCCCCCAAATCCCCCTCCCAATATAACAACATGTGTCATCTTAACGCTCCTGATCCGTAGGCCGTATCAGGATCTCATTTACGTTAACGTGTGATGGCGAGTCAACAGCATACAGGATTGCGTCGGCAATGTCTTGTGCCTGCAGAGCCTGCATCTTTTTTGCGTTTTCAACAAACCCCTGTAGTGATTCATC
>DAXZ01000052.1:2377-3378 GCA_002506665.1 Nitrosopumilus sp. UBA526
ATTAACTATGTGCCCGGATTTTTTCTCCATCATGTGCAATATTACAGCTCCTGTAGAATATATCACCCCCCTTATGTTGACATCAATCATCTTGTCCCATTCATCAACCTTGAGGCTCTTAAAGAAACTCAGGGGCATTAGTCCGGCGTTGTTTACTAGAATATCAATAGAGCCCCATCGGTCAAGGACTGCTTTGGCAAAACTATCACACTCTGATTTTTGTGTCACATCAAGTCTTTGGTAAAAGACCTGTCCGCCTGCAGAGGTGATCTCTTTTGCAACTTTTTCGAGTCTGTCAACTCGTCTGGCGCCTATGGCAACCTTTGCGCCCGCCTTTGAGAGAGTAAGGGCAGTAGCTAGTCCTATGCCACTGCTAGCGCCCGTAATCATTACAACTTTGTCTTTAATCATCAAAGACATGCAAGACTCTGACATCGTAAAAAGGTTTAGACAATCACTTTATTAGAAGAAGAGCGCCAAGCCAGAGTATGCAGGCAGAAAAATGTGCATATTGTGGAGATCTAACTGACATGCCGTTTCAGTGCAACTATTGCAAGGATCCCTTTTGTGCAGAACACAGACTTCCAGAGGAGCACAGATGTGTAAAGCTCAGCCAGATAAGAGCAAGAAAGTTTGGTCAAAAAAAGGTGATTCGAGATGGCGGTCCCAACAGGCCAAATATTTTAAAGCGAATATTTAGGAGATTCTAATAAGGACTCTTGTCAGGTGATATTCTTGCCCGCTTTCCCTGATAGATTAAAGCAAAGGCGAGCGCAAACATAACAAGAGCTGTTAGAGGAAAGTTTTGCGGCGCCGGCAGGACAAACCAGTAATAGACTCCAAATATTATAGATACTATAGCTTGTGTCCACAGCTTTGCCCATTTTGGAGCCTTGACCAGTCTGCTAATCATCTCTACTACAAAGATTCCAATCACAGGATAGATGGTATAAAACAAAAAATCAACCACATCAACACCCGTATGAGACATTACTGTACTG
>DAXZ01000052.1:3475-5552 GCA_002506665.1 Nitrosopumilus sp. UBA526
CTCTCAAGATCAGCCCCGACTAGCTCGTCTACCCCGCTGAGAAACCTAACGACTATCTTTCTTGTCTTGTGCTCCTGTGCAAGTGACTCTAAAAATTTGGATCGTCCATTGACTGTTGCAGACAGAATCATCTCCTTTCTCTTCTTTTGCTCTTCTTGTGAGTCTAGGATGAACTTTTCCTCATCCAAGAGATGATTTAGGTCAGAGGAATGCGATGTTTTACCCAGCCTTATCTCTAGCAGTAGCATGGTCAGTTCTCTTGCCATCTCTATCATGGCATCCTTAACCTTGTCTTCTATCCCATCAAATTCCTGGTTTCGCAGATTCCCGATAAAGCCTGCAAGGTCTCGATAAAAGTTTGGGTTAATCTCCAAGACCGAATCGCTTTCGGTTTCACGCAAAACGACACGGTGTAGAGAGTTGATATCAATCGAATCTGTTTCTGACATTTCTTACCTAATCCTTAAATGGTTGTTGTATTTGTGTTTGATTGAAGAACAAAATTGCCATACAAAGTAAGTCACGGTAAAGCAATCCAAGTAAAATATTCGCCTGACGAGGTCTTTGCGAGAATTCAGCACGAGGGAATACAGTTCATCGACTTGCAGTTTACCGGTCTTATAGGCCACTTTCATCACACCACTATTTCAGCAGATACCTTTACCCCTGAACAGATGAGGGACGGACTGCCAAAGTTGGACGGTTCATCAATTGTAGGATTTACCAGCATTGATGACTCGGATCTGCTTCTAAAGCCCGATCCAAACACGTTTGCAATAATTCCATGGCTGACTGAGAACAAGACTGCCAGACTCTTGTGTGATATATACTGGGGCGAGGACAGGGGAAGACTCGCAAGGGATCCAAGGGGCATCTCCCAGAAAGCAGAGAAGTACATCAAGAGTCAGGGATATGATTTTAGTATGTGGGGTCCAGAAGTAGAGTTCTTTGTGTTTGACAAGGTGCATTGGGATGTACTGACACCCTACAAGGGCCAGTCATATTCTATAGAGTCAAAGGAGGCGCCATGGAGCCAGGAGGGAAAAGGCTATCCGATGGGACTGCAGGAGGGATACTATCCAAGTCCACCGGCCGATACCCTGACACCGTATAGAAACGAGTGTGTAAACATTCTCAACAAGAGTTTTGGAATACTGTGTGATAATCATCACCACGAGGTAGCGACTGCAGGACAGTGTGAGATTGATATAAAGTACGACCGCATGACAAACGCCGCCGATGCCGCGCAGTCTTACAAGTATGTTATAAGAAACGTTGCACAGAAATACGGCAAGGTAGCAACGATGATGCCAAAGCCAATAGCAATGGATGCGGGTTCCGGCATGCATGTAAATGTCAGTTTGTGGAAGGGGAAGGAAAATATGTTTTATGATCCAAATGATGAGATAGAGCTAAGCCAGACTGGGAGATATTTTTGTGGGGGAATAATAAGCCACGCAAAGGCGCTCTCTGCCATCTGCAATCCGACGACTAACTCTTATCATAGGCTGGTTCCAGGATACGAGGCTCCGGCATACATTGCATGGAGTTCTGGAAACCGTTCTGCCATAGTCAGGGTTCCAAAACACCTCAAAGGAAAGAACTATGCGCATCTCAAGAGATTAGAGTTCAGAGCCCCAGACCCTTCATCAAACCCATATCTCGTGTTTGCCGCAGTGACTGCTGCAGGGATGGACGGGATCAAGAAGAAGAAGGATCCAGGGGATCAGATTCGTGATGATATTTTCAAGATGACAAAAGCAGACAGGGCAAAGCGCGGAATCGGTGTTCTTCCAAAGAGTTTGGGCGAGGCACTAGACGAGTTGGAGAGTGATAGAAAGTTCCTCAATCCAATATATCCCAACGATGTCGTTGACAAGATTATCGAGTTGGAGCGAAGGGATCAGCGCGAGATAGCCATCAGGCCACACCCACACGAGTTTTATCTGTACTTTGATGTCTAGGTTCTTCCAGTCAACAAAAAGATAAAAAATAGCGAGACTGCCATCAACGCAAAGCCCCCTCCAAGATATATTGGTCTCTTGTGTTCATATGTAGCGGCTCTGTAAAGCAGTAT
>DAXZ01000052.1:5703-9264 GCA_002506665.1 Nitrosopumilus sp. UBA526
CCCGGAGGCATTCCAGGTGGCATACCGCCTTCTCCGCCGGGTGGTGGTCCCCCTGCAGACTTTTGAGTGGCAATAACATCATCAATTCTGAGAATCATGGATGCCGCCTCTGCCGCAGCCGACACAATCTGAAGTTTAATGGCAAGTGGTTCAATGATGTCACTTGACTTCATGTTTGCAATCTTTGCATTCATCACATCAATGCCTGTCCATTTCTCTCCCTTTTGTTGCTTGGAACGCAAGAGCGTAAGGGTGTCGATTGGATCCATTCCGGCATTCTCAGATAGTATAAGTGGAATCTCCTCTAGTGCGTCTGCAAACTTTTCTGCTGCCAGCTGCTCCCTGCCTACCAGAGTTTTAGACCAGCCTCGAAGTTTTGTCGCAGCATACGTCTCTGGTGCCCCGCCACCTGCAACTATCTTGGGTTTTAGGATTACATCTCGTACTACCATTAGCGCGTCATGAACAGAGCGCCTTACCTCGTCAACTACTCTCTGTGAGCCTCCTCGAAGAAGTATTGTTACAGATTTTGGATGTCTGCACCCCTCAACAAATACCCACTTGTCCTCCTCAATCTTTCTCTCTTCAACGGTCTGTGCAGAACCGAGATCCTTCTCAAAGAGATCATCAAGGTTTGTGACAATCCTGGCACCTGTTGCCTTTGCAAGTTTTGTAAGATCGCTCTCCTTGATTCTCCGTACTGCAATAATGCCTGCCTTTGCAAGATAGTGTTGTGCCATGTCATCAAGTCCTTTTTGACACAAAACCACGTTTGCGCCCGAACCAATAACTTTGTCAACCATCGTCTTTAGCATTCGGGTCTCTTCATCTAAGAATGATTTTAGTTGTTGGGGATTTGAGATGTTTATCTTTGCATCAGTCTCAGTCTTGCTGATCTCCAATGCAGTATTAATCAAAGCAATCTTTGCGTCAGTTATCTTTCTTGGCATGCCTCCATGAACAATCTCCTTGTCAAGAACAATTCCTCGGATAATCATCGAGTCCTTGATAGAGCCACCTGCCTTTTTTTCTACTTTGATATCATCGATATCAACATCATAGGATTCGGCGTTCTTTTCTGAGACGGCAAGGACTGATTTTACAACAATCTCTGCTATCTGATCAGAGTACTTTCTGACAAGTTTTGTCTGCATTGAGGTCTTTGCAATCTTTATCAGAGTGCTCTTGTCATCTGCAGATGTCGAGACTGCAATCTCCTCAAGATACTCTTTTGCCTTTCTTGCGGCTTTTCTATATCCATCAACTATTATTGTCGGGTGCACGTTTTGATCAATCAGTTCCTCTGCCTGTGAGAGCAGGGCTCCTGCCAGTACGACTGCAGAGGTTGTACCGTCTCCGACCTCGTTGTCTGTGGTCTTTGATATCTCAACTAGCATCTTTGCTGCAGGGTGCTGAACATCAATCTCTTTTAGGATGGTAGCACCATCATTTGTAATCGTAACGTCGCCTAACGAGTCTACTAGCATCTTGTCCATGCCCCTAGGGCCAAGGCTGGTGTGGACTATCTCGGCAATAATTTTAGCGGCAGCAATGTTGTTCTTTTGGGCCTCTCTGCCCCTGGTCTCCGTGCCGCCTTCCTTTAGCAATACAACAGGCATGGTGCCTTTGGAGGTTGCCTGCATTCCCATAAGATCAAACCCCCCATATTCCCTTTTTATATCTTCCAGATCAGTTGTGGACGGTTTGAAATAATTTCGGTGTTTTTAAATTGGGAAGACCCTAGACGCAGACTATGGCCAAGTCGCCAAACAGAGAATCTTTTGATAAAATTTTTGAAAAATTAAGGGAGCATCACAAGTGGTTTGAGAACTCGATTCCGTTGATTGCCAGTGAGAACATTCCCAGTCCTGCAGTACGGGAGACAATGATCTCAGACTTTGGAAATAGGTATGCCGAAGGGTGGCCAGGAGAGAGGGTTTATGCCGGTTGCACATACATCGATGATGTCGAGTTTGAATGTATGAGACTTGCAAAGAGACTGTACAGGGCAGAGTTTGCCGATGTAAGACCCATCTCAGGAGTAGTTGCAAACCTGGCAGTATATTCAGGATTTACCAGTCCCGGGGATGTAATGATAGCACCCTCTATCCCGGCAGGAGGACACATCTCACACGGCAAGAGAGAGCATCATGGGACTGCCGGACTAGTTCATGGGTTGGAGATAGAGTTCTATCCCTTTGATGCCCAGGAGATGACGATAGATGTTGACAAGACCAAACAAAAGGTAAAGGATCTCAAAGAGGCAGGCCGTCTTCCAAAGATGGCAATGTTTGGTGGCTCGTTGTTCTTGTTTCCACATCCCCTCAAGGAACTTGGAGACTTTCTAAAGGGTTATGACATACATATCAACTATGATGCGGCCCATGTTGCAGGCCTGATTGCCGGTAGAAAGTTCCAAGACCCGCTACGAGAGGGAGCAGATACTGTAACTATGAGTACACACAAGACATTGTTTGGGCCACAGGGCGGACTTGTCCTGAGTTCCAAGGAGCATGAGGAGACAATCAAAAAGGCAGTCTTTCCTGGCACTACTAGCAGTCATCACATACATCACATGGCCGGAAAGGCAGTAGCCTTTGCAGAAGCCTTGGAGTTTGGAAGGGATTATGCAACAGAGGTGATTAGAAACGCCAAGGCGCTTGCAGAGGCACTAAGTGATATAGGATTCAAGGTGTTAGGTGAGAGCAGGGGATTTACAGAGTCGCATCAGATAGCAGTCAATGTATTGGAATATTCAGATGGTGGAAAGGTAGAGGCAGACTTGGAAAAGGCAAACATTATTGTAAACAGACAGCTAATTCCCGGAGATATCAAGGCAGGAAGAAACTACTTTCACCCGGGCGGGATAAGGCTTGGGGTATCTGAGATAACACGACTTGGAATGAAGAGAGATGAGATGCAAGAGATCGCATCATATATCGGCAAAGTCATAATCGATAAAAAAGACCCAAATAATATACTCTCCAAGGTAAGATCTTTTAGAAAGGATTATCAGCGAGTCAAGTTCTGTTTTGAGAGCAGTCTTGGCGCATACGAGTACGTCAAACTAGGATAGATTTACGCATAATCAGAAAGCAGTGACTGGTCTCCCTGGCTCTTTCCAAACACCAACTCAATCTCATCAGAGAGGGCATGAATCCTTGCCTTTTGATACTTGCCAACATCATATTTTTCAACCAGTCTCTTTGCAAGGTTGAGATATTTTTCTACAGACGCCCTCGTAATTGTGGCAATCAGGTCGTGCCCACACACACATGTCTGGATGAGAGGCATCCTACGAAATGATTTGCCACAGGCGGTGCACCTAAAACTTTGTTTGGCGTATGACCTGAGGTTTCCCATCAGATCCGGAACAAGGTGTGTCGAGATTACGTTTGAGATAATCTCCGTGGTGTCTACGGCGTTAATCAGGTCGGCGTTTCTTATTTGCATATCAAACTTTTCTTGCATGGAACCAAGTGTCGAGTATGCGCTTCGTGATTTTGACGTAGTCAGGGACGAGGTCGTGTGTGTAAAGTGATAGTCATAGAACTGTCTTGC
>DAXZ01000052.1:9434-14072 GCA_002506665.1 Nitrosopumilus sp. UBA526
CCGTCGGCATCCCTTCTCTTAGCAGAATGCCAGTTGGGGGTTCCAAAACAGACGTGTGTCTTGGTATACCCAATTATTCTTCCAACTATCCCGACAGATGTGTGGGGGGCAAGTCCGATTATCAGGTGCCCGATCAAGTCCTTTGTGTTTTTCACGTTGTAAAATGAGGATTTTTCATGAAACTTTTCCAATAAAAGATCAATGTATTTGCATGTAGAGACCAAATAGTCCCCGCCCTCATATGGAATGATCACGTCTTGCATGTAAAGTTCAACCAGCTGATCCTCTGATTCAAGTGGCCTTTGGTCAATGTCATGTGAATATCCAAGCTCCCTTAGTGTCTCTACTGATGTTCCAATCCAAGACGGTTTGAATTGTGTAAGGGGAGAGTTTGTTGCCTCAAATCTTACAGTTCCGTCCTTGAGGGTGGTCAGCCCAAATTTTTGTCTTGCAAGTCCTTTCTCAAAAGGCTCAGCAATCTTGTCTTTGCTGATCAATTCCTTTACTCCTTTGAATGGTTCTTTTGCACGAATTTCCATCCTTTCTTGCGCCAAGAGTAGTTTGGTCTTTAGTGGAAATTCTCTGCGTGAGTAAGCAGAGGCCTTGCGCTTGCATTTTGTACAGAACGGGTCTTCAAATGTGCCCTGGCATTTGAAACATTTGTAGATGATTGATGTCTTTTCATTGCATGTAGAACATCTTATGCCAAGAGATGTCTGATCGCATTTAATGCAGCGCCTGTTGGAGATGTTGGCAAAAAAATGCTCTTTTTTTGAGGATTTTAAAAGATCCCGTGTTGGTCCCCCCTCCTCACCTACAGGAAATAGTATGTGTGTTGCAGGTTTTAGATGTCTGGGGGCCGCCTTCTCGGGTCTTCCTATCCTGACTCCGATGCTTGTAGAAAACTTGTTTTTAATCAAGATGCCTGATGACTTGCTCAGAGTCTCTGGAACCGGCAGGTCGCCAACTGCTGGTTTCTTTTTGAATAGCAGGTTAAAGAAGATCTTGGCTTCTTGTGAATCCAAGATTATCATCTCGTTTTGTATTGTGTGCGGTACCCCTAGATCCTCAAGTATTTTTTTTGCAAGAATTGGGTATTTGATTATAGTCTCATTTACATCCTCTGGGTCTAAGAGTACCAAGAGTTCTTTGGGTGATATTTTGTCCCAGAAATACAGATAGTGTGGATGTAGTGGAATCTCAAAGTCAAGTGATAGTTTTAGCGCCTCATCTATTGTCGGGGGCCTGTCTAGGAATTGGTTTAGATATTGGTTGTCAGGCTCGTATCTCTGAATCTTTTGTCTTAGTTCTTCTACCCAAAATTCTTCGACATATCCTGAAGGTATTAGATGGGTGTTGTTTTCAAGAAAATCCCCAAACGAGATCAGGATGTCGCCTAGGTGTAGGATTTTGTCTATCCTGTTTTTAATCTCAATACCATGCTTTACGTCCCGTATCTTTACAACGCTTGCATCATCAAGAAGGACTGTCGGGGTGTCTATCGAATCGACAAAGGCCACCGTTGCGCCTTTGCCTGGAATGTCTATCTTGATCTGGGTTCCTACAACTACGGTATGATTAAGAATCTCAGCTATGACTGGGTGAATGCCTACTGCTGCAAAGCCCGTATTGCATGCCCTGCCGTACCTTAACCGAAACCCGCCTAGTTTGTTAGGCATGGATAGGACGGATCTTCCTGTAATTACTTCGCGCATCCTTTTGGACGCTGCATCTTCTTGGTTGTTGTTTGTGTTTATAGCCCCTTTTAGATCATTTAACCACTCCCAACCATCCAGTTTGTACAACTCTATTCTCTTGAGCAGTTTTTTTGATCTTCCAATCAATCCATCATTTAAGACACGCAGGGCCCCACCCCTGACCCTGTCAGTCTGGATTCTTGACATGGATTTGTGGTTGATTACCTCAAACGGATCCGTGTCTACCCCGGCCAACTCGACTGGCAGGTTAGAGATGACATGTTCAATGTCCTCATCTACAACATGAAATTGAAAGTTGCTTGCCTCTCTTTCATAGATTCGCAGCTCCTCGACAAATCTGCCGGTCTCATCATCAAATGAGTTGGCCTGAAATTTATCTAGTCCTGCCAGTTTTCTGACATAGTCTGCGATCAGCAGAGTTACTGCAGACTCTGTTCCTCCAGCCGAACGCATGGGCCCTGCAATTGAGACGGAGAGATATTTTGACCCGTCTTTGTTTCTCTTAATCTTTATCTCGCTAATTCCTTGTAACGGTGCAATGGTGACACCCTCTGTAATGATTGCTAGACCCACACGGACCGCAAGATCCAGTCTGTCTTCTAGGGAGGTGTCTGGGAGACAGTATTTCCCAGCGGCGATCTCTTTTGCTAATATTAGTGCAGAGAGTTCCTTGCCATTAGTCTTTAGGATCTCCCTGAGGGGATCGGCTATATCTATATCATGCATCTTGGCAACTCTGTCTGCTAGATCAAAGGCAATTTTGAGCTCGATTGTTCCCGAAATGTCTGCCAGTGATGATTTTGCCAAAGCTGTGTGCTCAAATATCAGGTTTGTTTCAGATGAGAGGTTTGAATAGTATTCATAGTAATGGTCAGGCATCGCAATATCGCTGATCCTGGAAAGTATGTCGTTCTCGTGCATACTAATCCCTATTGTTTGGTTACTTGAATTGTTTTTGCTATCTCTTTGAATTTTTTGAGACCCCCACCCTTTTCAAGAAATGTTCCTATAACTAGGGCATTGGCTCCTGCCTCAACTAGACTCTGAGCTGTCTTTGCGTCTTTGATTCCCCCACCCACTATCAGAAATCCATTAAAGGCGTGCCTTACTGCCTTTACCATCTCTGGTGTGACATTGGTGTTTGCGCCAGAGCCTGCCTCTAGATATACAAACCTCATACCAAGAAACTGGGCGGCCAGGGAGTATGCTGCGGCAATCTTTGGTTTTTCAAAAGGAATCCCCCTTGCAGCGCCAACAAACCATGCAGATGTCCCATCTCCAATTACCAGATATGCAGTAGGAAGTGGCTCCAGACCAAATTTGAGAACGCTTGGAGCTCCCAAAGCCTGTGCTTGTGTGATAAAATATGGATTTTCAGAGTTCATTAATGAGCTAAACAATATGGCATCGGCGCCAGGTACAACACCGGTAACATTCCCCGGAAACAAGATGACTGGAATTTTGAGATTTTTTTTGAGCCCTTTGACCACCTGAGCCATCTCAATCTGATCAGTTGCAGAGGAGCCTCCAACCAATATTGCTGATGCCCCAATCTTCTCAACGTCTCTTGCAAGTTTGTTTGGTGCCTCTAAATTCGATACTTCAGAGTCGATTAATACAAACAATAATGCCTTCTTCTTTTTCAGTTCTGATTTTAGAAACGATTCTATCTTGCCTCCAACCATAAAGGAGGTTTGTGTGTGTCTCTTTAAAGTTTAATTGGGATGTAAAATACAGATTTGTATAGCTATGGATGAGTTGGAAGAGTCTAAATTTAACAATATTATACGTAAAATCATCAAAAAATCATTGTTTACAGAACGACAAGTTGAAATTATTTTAAATGAGAAAGATCTTTTAGAAACCGAATTTCCTATAACAAAAGGTGCGTATTACAGGCAGGTCAGGCAGTCTAGGGACAAATTAATTGGATTGTTTTATTCAATTGTATTATTTCGTGGCCTAGGCATACTTTTGCCTGATGATATAGATGTGATGTCAAAACTCTCAGAACAAGTTGGTGTGATATATGAGAGTGATATATTCCCAGAGAGAGAAGATGAGGTGGTTGGTGTGATAGACAAACTCATCCGTCAGGCAGGTAGTATGTGATTTTTGTGATGGTTGTGTTTGATGTCAGGCCTGTATGTGTGTGATAATGTGTGGGTTTGTTGATCTAAAATGTAAAATAATGTTGTTCAATCACAATAAATCGTGTTATAGGCATAGATGGTGTGATGTTGGTAGAGATTCCAGAGTTAGATGTGATTTTAGGTGTGATTTTGGCGTTTGTTGTTGGGGTTTTAGGTCTGTATGCATATTTTAAGATGCGTCCATACATCAAGACCAAAGAAGTTTTTGATGCAACACAGGTAGAACGATTAGAGTATTATGAAAGGCAGTTAATAGATATGAAGATACGCCTAGATGCCATAGAGATTCAGGGAGTTGAGCAGAAGGGGGGGGATCCCAGCCAAGAACTAAAACAAATTCTAGAGGAATTGGTAAAGACCCAAGCCCAGAAAGAACCTGCTGTGGTTGGCAACAAGGATAAAGTCGTGCCTGAAAAGACACTTTCGCAGCCAGATACCACAAATATCACATTGGTGGCCCCAATTGACTGTGTGTTGCATTTAATCACAAACAAATCTATGACGTCACGTGACATACAAATCACATTACAGAAGAGTAGGGAACACACATCACGTTTGATGAAAAAGATGTTTGAGGATGGGTATGTCCAAAGAAACACCCAATCAAAACCATACACATACTCTATTACTGAAAAAGGTCTTGCAAAAGTAAAGCAGATCCAAGTCAATCCAATAGCAAGCTAATCTTGGTTTCCAAATCCCAGACGGTGTTGGTGCAAGACCAACCACACCCCAAAATGGTTTTCAGAGTAGTATTTGACACAAAA
>DAXZ01000029.1:0-5250 GCA_002506665.1 Nitrosopumilus sp. UBA526
ACCCATACGGGTCCAAAACAACTACTAACTATAGCAAACAAACCCATGTCTCAGTATGCACTAGAGGACCTGCGTGATGCGGGGATTACAAATATTGCCCTAGTTCTAGGGGATCTCCATCCAGAAAAGGTAACCGAGTTTTACGGGGATGGACACAGGTTTGGTGTACAGATAACTTATGTGTATCAGGACAAGCCCAAGGGTATTTCACACGCAATAAGGCTCTGCAAGGACTTTGTAGGTGATGACAAGTTTGTTGTATATTTGGGCGATAACATACTGCGTAAAGGTCTGACTGGATATGTAAAAAAATTCGAGTCATCTGATGCTGATGCCAAAATCTTGTTATGCGAAGTAGATAATCCATCAAGATTTGGAATTGCCGAAATCTCAGGAGATAGACTAGTACGTACTGTGGAGAAACCCCGGACCCCAAGATCGAATCTTGCAGTAATAGGTGTCTATCTGCTTACTCCGATGATATTTGATATAATTGATAATCTAAAGCCCTCATCAAGGGGGGAGCTTGAAATCACTGATGCAATACAGATAATTCTAGACCAAAATTATACGGTACAGTATGACATGGTCTCTGGATGGTGGAAAGATACCGGAACCCCAAAAGACATTATCGATGCAAACAAGCTGGTTCTAGACTCGTTGCACGTCTCAGAACCAACGCACTCGAACATGCACGGGTCTATCATAGTTGGCAAAAATACAACAATATCTGATGACTCGGTTCTTTACGGCCCTGTAATGATAGGTGATGACTGTGTAATAAAACATGCAACACTGGGGCCCAATGTGAGTATTGGAGACAAGACACACCTGCACAACTGTGTGATGGTAAACACCATTGTTATGGACCAATGTAACATTGACTATGACATTGCAGTATCTGACAGTATTATTGCAAGCGGCTCTGAAATATCCAATACCCATACTAGCACAACACAACTTTTACTCGGGGAGAGATCTAAACTCCAGCTATGAATGGATGTTATCTGTATGACTGATTCTACTATATCCATGGCAAGATACATGCTAAGGAATCACGGACTTGGCACGTTTTTAAAAAGCATATCATTTTTTGTATATCGCAAGCTAAGGCGCATGTCCATAGACCTCTCAAAAAAACATACACTTGTAATAAACGGATACAAAATGTCTGTAATGCCAAACGACGAGGGAATCTCTGCATCACTTTTAATGTTCAAGACACACGAACCGCTAACTACCGGACTGCTCTCTAGAACCATAAAGCCCGGAATGTACTGTGTGGATGTTGGTAGCAATATAGGCTATTATGCACTGCTTGAGGGCAAGATTGTCGGAGACGGGGGCCAAGTATTTGCAATAGAGCCCTCGCCTGTCAACTTTGCACTGTTAAATGAAAACATATCACTGCAAAACCATGACAACACCAGGGCGTATAATTTTGCTGCAGGAGATCATAACGGCAATGTAAAATTTATGATTGACAAAAAATCAAACTGGTGCAAGGTAGTCGATACCGAAGATACGTCTGAGAATATAATTGATGTAAAATCCAGGACTTTGGATGACTTTGTTGCAGAACAGTCTATCAAAAAAATTGATCTTCTCAGAATGGACGTGGAGGGATATGAGGCAAGCATATTAGATGGCGCAAAAGAGATAATCCGCAAATTCAAACCAATAATAGCAATCGAGATACACCAAAGACTCTTGGGCGATGAGAAGACAAGAAAGATATTTCAAAATTTTGTAAATATGCACTATGAGATAAAACACTTTTCTCCACGTGAACTAGACGTTCCAATGGTGGGCAGCATAAATGACACAAAACCAATATCCATAAAGGAGGTTCTCAAAAAAATAGACAACAACTCTCTTCCCGCAGTCTTTAATATTATCATCCAAGTTGGAGACAAATAAGAGATGAAGCTTCTTCTTGTTGTATCTGCACTAGACTTGCAAAAACCCTTCGGGGCTACACCTGTCTTGTGGCAACTCTTCAAGGGGCTATATGAGATTGGCGTTGAATTGATAATCGTACCATACGCCGGCCATTCTGTAGATAGTTTGTGGTGGAGGACATATCCTAATCCCACTCTGACTGAATCAGGACTATTCTCTTCTGTACAGTCATTTGTAAAATCTCGGGGACTAGACATTGGCAAGGGTACCATAACACCACGACTGGCTCAGAGCATAACTGAACCTAAATGGAGAAAACATGTAAAGCAAATTCTAGAAAAAGAGATAGACGTTGATGCCGTACTGCTCGTCGGTGTTCCACTGAATCATCTTCAGAGCCTGCCACTGATGATTCAAAAGGACTTTTCCATCCCGGTATTCTTTTATGATGTTGACCTGCCTACATCGTTGCCTGAAAACAAGGGCTTTTCTTTCAACTATTATCTAAATTCAAACCTCACTGACTTTGCCGGACTGATAGTTACATCCGAAGGGTCCATACCGAGACTGCAAGAACTTGGTGCTGAAAAGATTGACACCGTACATTTTGGCGTAGACCCAGAGATATACAGCCCAATTCAAACCAGCCAGATTACTGACATATTCTTTTATGGAAACGGGAGTCCTGACAGGGAAGAAAACTTTGAGATGATGATGCGAGCTCCATCACAAATATTATCAGAGAACTCTTTTCTAATATCTGGAAGGAACATGCCGGATGATATTGGAAACTGCAGACTAGAGGCGAGTCTGAAATTTAGCATGCTAAGAAAGATGTGCTCTCAGAGCAAGATAAATCTAAACCTGCCTCGCAAGAGTCATGCATCCGTGTATGGTACATCGACTGTAAGGCCTTTTGAGCTAGCGTCTCTTGGATGCTGTGTTGTCTCTGCGCCTTATGAGGGTCTAGAGGAGTGGTTTGAGATAGGAAAGGAGATGTTTCGTGTCTCTACTGCAGAAGAGTCTATCGAGCTGTACAAAAGCCTGCTAGATAATGCAGAAGAGAGAACTAGAATGGGGCAAGCTGCAAGAGCTAGGGTGATTAAAGAGCATACCCACAGACACCGGGCAGAACAGCTCTTGGGGATCATTAAAAAAGCGATGTGACTGTGTTTCATTATTTCAATATGGATGAAATTTCATTCAGAGAAATCTGTATGCCAATCATAGATCACACCAATTACCCAATGTTCGTTATAATCATTATAGCATAGTGTATTTTTATGAAGTTTTTTCTCATTAGGATTTAGAAAATAACCGTTGTATGTACCAAGGGCCATTCTTGAAATTCTATCACCATTTTTTATACGAGACGATTTTACATCTATGGCTGTTCTGTTAGAATTAATCATCAATGTTATGTCTGGATAGCCACGACCAAATATTGCATTATCTAAAAGGTTTAGATTTTTATTATCAGCCCATGCCTGCAATTTTTTAATAATGATGGTTTGAAAAATTTCTGTTATCACTCTTGATTCTGCTGGAAGTGGGGATATTCTTTTGTCTGTATGTAAAATACCCACAATATCCCATTTTACATCATTGATGGCCATAGTCAATTCATCGTGTAAATTCACTAATCAAGACCCAAAAAACACACACATAATTCAGGATAAAGAATAGCCATAGTCACACTTCAATCGCAATAAGATCCATATTTCAGGTCTGACTAGGTCTCGATAAGTTTACAGTATCCTATGATGATTTGATAAACAAGATTTTTTTTACAAAGTGCATATTTTAAGCGATCGTCATTCCTTCTATCTATGACCATTTTCTTGCCTTGAACCACAATTTTTATTCTAGCAGGACTTGGCCAATTTCTCCACTATTGGCTTTGGGAACTATGCAGATTGCACCCCCCCCTGACTCGTCTAAATTCAAAGATACTGTAAATTCTGTCTCCATCACACAAGGAAAATTCCATCTAATCATGAAACTTTAATTTGGAGAAAATTTACGTTTCATATCTGACCCCCCCTATGATGCAACAGAACCAATAATTCTCAAAATCAAAGTGAAGAGTTATTATCAGGTAACTAGGCCTGAAATTAAACTGTCTTTTCTTCAAATGGATTCATATGATAAAAAAATTGTTCTAGTGTCGGTATTTGCATTTTTGATCGTTACCACAGCTGCATTCTCTACGTTTTATCGAGATTATTATGTTGACATAATATGGGATCTTGATGACCAGTATGATGTCAGTCTAGCCAAAAGATTTGCAGATTCAAACGAGCTGCACTCGCACTTTTTTC
This sequence comes from Nitrosopumilus sp. UBA526, assembly GCA_002506665.1. Taxonomy (GTDB): domain Archaea; phylum Thermoproteota; class Nitrososphaeria; order Nitrososphaerales; family Nitrosopumilaceae; genus Nitrosopumilus. The sequence continues at coordinate 4,224 of DAXZ01000029.1, forward strand.
CTGCAGGCAAAGTGCGGTTTGACCCACATGCCCTTATAGATTATGAAACCCATGAGCAACCCCTAAAGGCCAAGGGTCCGGTATACTACATACTTCTTGGTACAGTCTACAAGATATTCTCAACACCGCAAGAGCAGTTACACGTGACTGCAAGCTTGCTCTCTACGGTATATGCCTCGATATTTGTAATACTGTTCTTTGTACTAATTTACAGGAATTTTGGTCTAAAGGTTTCATTAATCAGCAGTGTTATAGTTGTGTTCTCTACTTATCTGACATCCGCATCAGCGCAGATAAGCCACGAGCTGTTGCTGTTTATCTTTTATATCACATCGTTTTTTTTTATCAAAAAACAGACGCGCAACTTTGTCATAATCGGCATCCTGGCGGGACTCTCGCATCTTACCCATCCTAGTGGGATATTCCTGCTCTTTTCTTTTCTTGGATTTTTTTTAATTCACAAAGAATTTCGCGGTTCACTGATTATCTTTTGCAGCTGGCTACTTGTGGCCTCTCCGTGGCTTGTAAGAAACTTTTATGTCCTCAATGACATAGGTGCAGGTCTATACATCCCGTTATCTGGAAGAATTACCGAGTTTATATCAAACATTACTGGATATGGCACTGCTGAGACCTTTATCACGCATGATGTACCTGAACAGATAGCGGCTCTTCGTGATCCAGTTGAGATGTTGGATAGGATATTTACTCTGTATCTTGACGGATTTTACAACATTGCAATTTTATTGGCATTTGAGCTGATATTTTGTTGGTTTGTCTTTGTCAGACATGACACCATCAAAAAAACCAAGAAAAACATCATGTTGACTGCAGGCATTACACTTGGAATTATCCTGGCATTTTATTTTGGCGATGTGAACATAAAGTTCATCACCTTGTTTATTCTCCCGGTGGCATCCCTTGTATATCTAAAATTCAAAAAGTCTGAAATATTCCGGCGAGATATTCCTCCGCTCTACAAATTTCTAATCTTGTATGTCTTTATCAACTTGATATCAGTCTATCT
>DAXZ01000029.1:5351-12005 GCA_002506665.1 Nitrosopumilus sp. UBA526
AAGACCATCAATTATCAGGTTCCGGGATTTGTAACTGATTCTATCCGAGATGTAAATGTCTGGATAAATGCAAATATTACTGATATTAGTTCAATTGGATTCTCAAACGCAGAACCCGCGCTGTGGCTCTATACAGGAATGCCGTCTTTTCCTATACCAAAGATTGCAAATGACTCTATCACAGACCTGCGGGACATGGATGACTTTCTTGCTACATTTGATGTAAAATATATGGTCATATATGACGAATCGGCATTCCGTGCAGACTTGCACAATGTTCATGAGACGTGGGTTGCAAGCAATCTAATAGCAAATGCTACGCCATACAACAAGTTCTCTCTTTTATATGCAAACAATGCATCGGGAATATATTCTGTGGGCGATAATTCTGAATTTTTTGATACCTATGATGCGTTTGGCGCCCCTCTCTTGCAGACAGCAACCATGGCAGAGATATTCTCTTATGATTCTAAACTGCATCAGATCTTGGAAATTGAGCTCTATGACACCCAAGAGAATGCACAACGTGTTGTGGAATTTGAGACAAAATTCGTCTCTGCACTGCGAGATAACATAAATGCAACACAAACCACACTAGAGACGCTGCTCGTTGAGGAAGACATTGATGACTTGGATCAGCACTTTGATGATATCCGTCAGATGGGAGATTATGTTGAGGCGATAAGACATAACCTAGGATATGACACATCAGACCAGAAGGACAGGATCGAGTTACTGCACTATATAGCTGATCTTACAATACAGACTGAGAACTATCGTGAGGCCGAGCTTGCATTAAATGAGCTCTTGGCGATAGACAAGTTTGATATAGTGATCCTAGAAAAGTACTTGTTCGTAGAGGAGCAACTAGAAAATGTGCATCTTGCAATTCAGGCCAGAGACATTCTAGCCCAGCTAAAACTGCAAGAGCCAGATATCCCTAAATGATGGGTGTATGTGAACACATGTAAACCCCCGGTTCCTAGTACTGCTGGCTGACTCCTACCTAAACATGGTGCTAGACACCTTGTATTTGAATGGAGCAATCCGAGCTGCTGTGATAGTTGATCTATGATAGATGGATGCAGCTTCCAGCCAAACCGAACGAAAAGGGGTGGGTGATAAAATGAAAAGTATCGGAATCGACATCGGAAAGAACAAGTGTTTCGTCTGTATAACTGACGATAAAGATAGAGGAATCTAACTATGACAACACGCAACATGATGCAAAAATATTTGCAAAGCGCATGATCAGAAAATACAAAAAATGTCAGGCAGTGTGTGAATCCACAGGAAACATGTGGATAAAGACATTTGAGAGACAGGGAATAAAAATAATGCTTGCAAACCCATTAAAGATCAGAGCAATTGCAGAAGCTAGCATAAAGACTGACAAGGTAGATGCAAGGACGCTTGCACATCTGTTAAGAGCTAATCTTGTTGCGCAGTGTCATGTTCCATCATGGAAGATAAGAGATCAAAAGCAGATTCTCAGGCACAGAATAAGTCTAGTACAGGACAGAGTTAGGGTATCAAACAGGATGAACAACTTGCTTGACAAATATGACATAAAGACTATAGGCACTCACATAACTGGAGTCAAGAATCTACAGCAGTTATCTGCACAAACATTGCCAATGCCACATGATGATTACATAATGCATCAGTGCATCAGACAGATTAGACAGTTGACTGATGAGATAAAACAAATCGAAAAGACGATAGCCAAACTAGCGTTTGGAAATGAGGATGCAAGAATATGACAGGATTTGATTCATTTGGTGCACTATTAATTGCACTAGAAATTGACGGCAACAAGCGATTTTCCAGTTCAAAATTCTGGATGGGGCTGTGTCCTACCATACATCAGTCTGGCAAATCATGGCAGGATGAAGAAAGACTCTAGCAAGCTAGTGAAATGGATGATGGTTCAGGCAGCAAACGTTGCATCGTTTAAGGATGATAGAATGAAAGAGGTCTATGAGAGATTACGAAAGAAACATCCGTATGGAGTTGCAGTGAGTCATGTTGCAAACAAGATGGGAACCATAATCTGGCATCTGCTTGATGGTAAAACACTGTACGATGAGCGAAAAGACGGCCTGTATGTCAAGAAGATAAGGACCCAACAATAGACAAGCTGGAAGGATGGCGGAGCTGTGGTACGCCGGAAGTTTACATAGATGTTTAGGTCATGATTATATGAAATAAAAAAGAGATTAGCACCTCTTCGGCCTAACCTGCCTAAAAACCAACATTAACAGTATTCATTATTTGTTTCGGGACGAAAAGCTAGGCACGACCTAAACAAATACTATTGGCAGAGTAAATCCAAAAGAGAAGTGGATTTTATAATTCGAGATGGGGATTCCTTTATTCCCTTGGATGTAAAATATCAAAACCAAATTAAAAAAGCCGATCTATATGGTATAATTGATTTCAAAAAAACAACAAAGACAAACAACGGATTAATTTTAACCAAGGACAGACTGCAAATCAGAGATAGTGCAACACTCGTACCTGCATCCGTGTTTTTGTTACTGGTCTGAATGATTCAGGTCTTTGTTTGTAATTTTTTTATTGTATCTAGTACAAGTTTTGCAAAATACGGTGTAATCTCCTCACGTAGTCTCTGAATATTCTCATCCCGTGTGGTCTCTGAGTTGTAATTTACCTCATGGGATACAAAATTAATGACCTTGCCTGCATCAATCTCCGAATCCAAATAATGCGCAGAGATTATAATTTCCCTGTCATCATTTTCTAATGCCTGTCTGATTGGTTCTGCACCTGCATATTCTGGCAGTCTTCCCCTGTGTATTCCAAATGCCGTGTTGCTTGCCTTTTGTGTTACTTGTACAGGAATTACATATCTCCATGATACCTCTATGATATAGTCGCACTCTGGAACAACAACGTCATCATATCTTGAATCAACTGCCTGTAATGGAATCTTGTATCTATTGCAAATCTCTACAAATCTGTGATAGTCCCCCCGTATCTTCCTTTCAGGGTCTTGTGATCTTGGATTCAAGGAATGGGTAAAAATCTTACAAATCTCAAACTGCCCGTCTCTTGCCAGTTCTTCTAATACATCCAACCCGTGGGCTCTGGCCAAGAACCCCACTATCTTTTTTCTCATCAATTTTTCAATTCAGAAATAATATATCAAGATTTTATTAGTTTTCATACAGTCATTTTCAAATATACGTTAAATCTACAAAAACCATGAATGATATCCGTCTAACTCTGGTCAAAAAACCTGATCATGCCTTTTTGTATGAATTACTCCAACAAAGAGACCCGCTTGGAAATATCTCTCACAAGCTACTGCCAACGTTTGAAGAACATGTCAGTTTCATACGATCCAAACCATATTCCAAATGGTTTCTCATAACAAAAAACAACACCAGGATTGGCTCTGCATATATCACCAAATCCGATGAACTGGCAATACACCTACTTTTAAAAAATGACAATAACAAACTCAAAAAACAGGTCTTGAAACTATTAATTGCTTCATGCCCCCGAAAACGCTACTTGTACAATGTCGGCCATCAAAACACAAAACTAGCGAAATTTCTGCAGGAGGAAAATTTTGAGTTAATTCAGTTTACATACGAGCTTGTAAATCCCAAGAAATAACGGTTTGGGATATACAGCTAATTTCCAGACAAAATTATGAAAAACAAGGCTGTCACCTGTTCGACAAAATATAAAACAGTCCTAGTCTGATTTTATATCCATGAAGGATAAAATTCTCTTTTGGCTAGATGTGGGACTGACCCAGTTTGCAATCTCTACGTTTCTTCCCAAAGAGCATGATTGTGAGATGTTTGCAATAATTGATTCAAACATTTATCTGAAAAAATTTTTCTCCTCCCAAAAACTCTCCACGTTCTCAAAGACCTATTATTACAGAGACTCTGTTTATGAGGTCAAGGAAGATATTGACTTTGAGTATCTACAGGAATTTGAAAACAAGTACAAAATTAATCTGTGGAATATTATTTACAGTGACAGATATTTCTTTAACAATCCATACTACCAATACACGAGCACAGAAATACTCTCAATTACAGAACAGGCATCCAAGTTTTTTGAAAAAATTCTAGATGAGGTCAAACCTGATTTTCTGATATTGCGAACCACTGACTACTTTCAGAACCAGCTTTTGCATGAGCTGTGCTTGGCAAGAAATATTCATGTCCTTACCCTGAGTCATTCTAGACTGGGGTTTAGAGCCATAATCTCACAAAATACAGATCATCTCGATGACCTTTCAGGATATGATTCTGTCCAGGTTGAAAAAACCAGAGATTTTAACGAATTACGCAAACACGTCTACTCTTACAGAGAACAGTCAAAGGCAATAAGCAGCAAGGACCGCTCGTCTCTGTCTCTGAGACTAAAGACCGGACTCCGGTTTTTATTTGTCGTATGCAATAACCGGTATCGAAATTACTATGCACATTTTGGGAGGACACGACTCAGGGTCTTGCGCATAGAGGGGTTGTTCTTGTTGCGAAGACTCAAACGAAAAAAGTTCATTGACAATAACTTTGAGCAGAAACTCCCTACAGATACCCCGTTTGTATACTATCCGTTACATGTAGAACCTGAAAGATCCCTGTCTGTTAGCGCACCCTTTTACACTAATCAGCTTGAAGTAATACTGCATATAGCAAAGTCAACACCGGCATCACACCAGATATTTGTCAAAGAACACCCAGACCAGGAAACCCAGGGGTGGCGTGATGTATCATTTTACAAGCAGATACTGGCCCTCCCAAACGTAAAACTAGTACATCCTGATATATCTAATTTTGAGATGATGGAGAACTGCTCTCTGGTCGTATCAATTGCCGGTACTAGTGCAATGGAGGCGGCATTTTTTAACAAGCATGCAATTGTCTTCGCTGATGCAATTTATTCAAAACTCGAGTCCATTCACAAGTTGACTAGCTTGGAGGCCCTGCCTAAGATGGTTAGAGAATACCTTGACTGCCAGACTAGCTTGGATGATCTAAATCGGTATGTCCAGTTTCTAGAGTCAAACTCTTTTAGTTATGACATTGGACAAATGACTGCACTATTTTATGACCAGTTTTTCTATGGAGGTTTTATCCGTGACATTGAAATTGATGAGAATATAATGAAAGGGTTTCTTGAAAAACACAAAGAAAAATTTACAAAACTTACAACCCAGCACGTCAACAAGATAAAGCAACTATCTGTCCAAAAACCCTGATGCAGGCAATGTGACATCTGGATTTTACCAATGTCGGGGGGGCATATCTCGTATGATACAATCATACATTATCGGTGCGGGAGGGGGGAAAGTACTATTATTAGAGAGGTCAGTTTGGATGATAGCAATGTTTGCAAACAAGAAAATTATCATTACTGGCGGTACGGGCTCTCTTGGTGTCGCTTTGACTAAAAGACTGCTGACGTTGGGTGTCGACACAATCAGAATTTTCAGCAGAAACGAGAACAGCCAAGTTACCATGGCGTCAGGTCTTCATGATGACAGGCTACGTTTTCTGATTGGGGATATAAGAGACGAGAAGAGACTGATACGTGCATTTGAGGGTATAGACATAGTGTTTCATGCGGCCGCCCTAAAGCACGTTCCGGTAATAGAGTATAATCCATTCGAGTCGATTCAAACCAACGTTGTAGGCTCTCAAAATGTCATTAATGCCTGTCTAGAACAAGACGTAGAGACTGCAGTGTGTATAGGAACTGACAAATCCGTGTCCCCGCTCAACACGTATGGTGCAACAAAACTGCTTATGGAAAAGTTGTTCATATCTGCCAATAATTATATCGACTCTACCAAACACAGAACAAAATTCATTGCGTTACGATATGGTAATGTGATGGGAAGCAGCGGCTCTGTAATCCCAAAGTTTCTCAAACAGTCCAAAAACAATCAAAAGATTACCATTACAGATCCTAACATGACTCGATTCAGCATTACAATGAACAAGGCACTGGACTTTATCCTAAAGGCTACAGACCAGGGTCGGGGTTCTGAGGTATTTGTACCAAAGCTGCGTGCATACTCGATAATGGATGTTCAAACGGCACTAGCTGAACTGTTTACAGACACGGGTTATGAGATTGTAGGCATCAGGCCAGGTGAGAAACTGCATGAGACACTAATCAACTATGATGAGACAAGAACCATGTGGGAGCTCGACGGCAACTATGTCTTGTTTGATCCCCTGATATCTGAGCAGGCAATTGAGGAGAAACATCCTGGTATCAAGAAAACCGAGTCTGGACATCCCTACTCGTCTGACCGAGTTGAAAAGATATCAAAGGACGAGCTAAAAGAGATCTTTGGGGCACTAGATATTACACCCGAGTGATGCAATTGGTAGAATTTGATGATGGGCACACGTTTGTCATTGCAGAGGCAGGCTCAAACTGGAAGACGGGTTCTGCACAGGAGGATATGTTGCAATGCAGGAGACTAGTAGATGTGGCAAGAAAGGCGGGTGCAGATGCTGTAAAGTTTCAGGTGTATAGGGCTCAGACCACATATGTCAAGGACGGTGGAGAGGCACAATATCTTGAAAACAAGGGAATAAAAAATGACATCAATTCCCTCTTTGAGCACCATGCGATGCCTTATGATATGAT
>DAXZ01000029.1:12090-18703 GCA_002506665.1 Nitrosopumilus sp. UBA526
TAGAGTTTCTAATTGGTACTGAGAAACCACTGATAATCTCCACAGGTGCTAGCACACATGACGAGATAAAATTTGTTTTAAATTTATTGGAAAAAAATAATGGCAAAAACAAGCTGGTGTTTCTTCAATGTACATCCCAGTATCCTGCCTCCCTCGATGCGCTTAATCTAAACGCCATCTCAACCATACATCACACATACAATGTATCTGTGGGATTCTCAGATCACAGCCTAGACCCGCTGATTGGCCCGTTAGTTGCAGTAGGTCTTGGAGCATGTGTTATTGAAAAGCATTTTACAACTCGGCGCTCACTGTCTGGTCCTGATCATTTCTTTGCACTAGAACCTACCGAGTTGACAGAGATGATAAAGGCAATCAGAGAGGCAGACAAGACAAAGGGTGACGGAGTAAAGCGGGTTCTATCCTCAGAAGAAGAGCTGAGAAGATTTGCCACTCGAGCTATTCAGGCAACAAAACCCATCAAGAAAGGCGACATACTGCAGGAGGGTGTCAACTTTGATGTACTGCGGCCAGGAAACAAAACCCGTGGTGTCGAACCCAGGTTTTTGCAAGATATAGAGGGGAAAAAGTCAAGTTCTGATATAGAGCAAGGTGATGGGATAATACACTATGAATAGTCACAGGCCGCCTCGTTTATGCATTGGACTATCTTTGAGACATCATCATCATCTAGGGATGGATGGATGGGAACAGACAAGATTGTCCTGCCTGCATCTTCTGTAATTGGTAATGAGACCTTACTCCTAAACAGGCCGAACTTGTGGACGGGATTGTAGTGAACCCCAGTCTCTATGTTCTTTCTTCCAAGTGCCTTGACTAGTTTCTCTCTGTCTCTGACCTGAATCCAGTACAGGTGATATGAACAGTCCTTGTCATATGGCATCTTTTTGGAGAGGTCTATCTCTTTAGAGTATCTCTTGGCAATGTGTCTGCGTCTCTTGTTCATACGCTCAAGTTTTTGTAGCTGCACAATCCCCATCGCTGCTGAAAACTCGTTCATATAGTAATTCCAACCCAGTGTCTGAACATCATAGCTATACCCCTTCCTGTCTGTTATGCCACACCACCTCTTTGCTTGTAACAGTCTCTGAGAATCAGCATCTCTTTGATTAATGGTGATTGCACCACCGCCAGGCATTGCCAAGTTCTTTACTGGATGAAAACTAAAACATACAAAATTTCCGTGTGAGCCTATCTTTTTACCCTTGTAGGTTGCCCCTGCGGCATGCGCTGCATCCTCTATCAGGTATAGTTTGTTCTTTTTGCACAGTCCCTTGATCTCATCCAAATTGGCAGGCATTCCACCAAAATGAACCGGCAGTATTGCCTTGGTCTTTGCAGTAATGTTTCTCTTTATTGATTTTACATCAATACACATAGTGGCAGGGTCAACTTCTGCAAATCTTACCTTTCCGCCATTGTACAGTATCGAGCTAGCAGTAGTTGCAAATGACAATGATGGAACAATGACCTCAGAATCTTTAATGTCGCACAGTGATAGTGCTAGGTGGAGTGCTGCTGTCCCGCTGTTTACTGCAACACAACTCTTTGCACCAACATATCTGCAAAATTTATCCTCAAACTTTTTGACATGGCCAATGCCTGACCCGCTAGCCCAAAATCTGCTATACAGGACTTTGGTTAGAATTTTTTCCTCATCAGGGCCTATTTGTGGATCAAAGAGTTTTATTTTTTTGTGCATCCTGATAATCTATCTTTTTGTTCTTTTTATATCACTTGTTGCCTCAACGATATCATGGATACGCCTTTATAATATTGCCTCTTGTAGTTACTATTTGAAGACATGCGCAATTCTCCAAGCTAGGATGGGCTCTAGCAGACTAGCCGGCAAAGTGCTGATGAAAGTTGATGATACTGACACCCTGGCATCTTCGGTTATTTCTCAGCTAAGTCACTGTAAACTTTTAGATGAGATGGTCTTGGCAACTACCACTGGTGTAGACGATGATGAGCTAGTCAAAATGTTGGCGCCAAAAATCAAGACATTTCGCGGCAGTGCGACAAATGTACTAGACAGATTTTATCAGTGTGCCCTAACAAATGACATCTCTACAATAATTAGAATAACCTGTGATAATCCACTAATTGATCCCACCCTGGTAGATGATGCAATCTTGCAGTTTCGTTCAAAAAAATATGACCATGTAACAAACTTTGCTCCAAGGACATTTCCCAAAGGTACCGAAGTTGAGGTCTTTTCATTTCAGGCATTGTCCCTTGCATGGACGAACGCAAAAACCCCCTACGAGCAAGAACACGTAACTCCGTACATTTACAACAATCCCACACGATTCAAGATTCTAAATATATCTCACACGCCTGATCTCTCGGGTTTTAGGTGGACAGTTGATACCTCTGACGACCTATGTCTTGTCCGTCAGATATTTGCACAAATCCGCAAGAGGCCAATACTGATGACTGACATACTCGAGTTCCTTGAGAGAAACTAGTCCCTGCACTAGTTCTATGAGATATTATCTCTGGCCCAGGCGACGGTCTTTTTTAATCCCTCATCAAGTGTCATCCTTGGACTGTATCCAATATTTTTGATCTTTGCAATATCTGGCAGCCTCCTCAGAGTACCGGGCATGTCTTTTTTGACATATTTTGCATCAATTTTTACATTCATAATTTTCTCTAGCTTTTTGACTAGTTCTGAGATCTTTGTTTCTGTCTCTACTCCAATGTTAAACGTATCAAACCCCTCTGTCTGCTTTTCCATGACTAGCATGGTGCCATTTATGGCATCATCAATATAGCAAAAACTCCTCGTCTCATCTCCGTCCCCCTCCACCATAACTGTAGACCCGTGCAGCATCTTTCTTATCAGGTCAGGAATCACATGACCCTCAAAATCACGCGGGCCATACGCATTGTTATATCGTAACACTGAGCATCCAAAGTCATATTTTTTTGCATAGTTTGCACAGTAGACCTCCCCGATTATCTTGCTTGCACCATATGACCAGCGTGGATTTCTCACATCCGGGATAACAAGGTCAGCATCTTCAGGGGTAGGAAACTCTTTTGGAATTCCATAGGCCTCTGGTGTTGAGGCAAATGCAAAATATTTGACATCTCTTTTTCTTACAAAGTCAAGTGCGTTTATTGTACCTTGTACATTGACATCCAAGACCTGTTCTGGAATTGAGTAAAAATGACGTGTTCCGTTAATTGCTGCAAGATGAAACAGTCCGTCTACAGAAACATCTGGCCATTCTTCTGGTCTTCGCACATCCCCGTTATGTATGGTCAGATTTGCATGGTGATCGAGGTTTTTAAAACTCCCACGAAACTCGTTATCAAAACATATTACTCTGTTTCCCTCTGATAACAGCCTCTCTACCAGATGAGATCCTAAAAATCCCGCACCCCCTGTCACAAGAAATGTCTTTGAACTCTCACTCAATTCCAACGCCAGTATACCTGATATTTGGATTGCTTTTTAACTTGTCATATAGGCCCCAGCAGTCAACAAAGACGCAATCCTTGTGTGCTGTCTCCAATAGTTTTTCAATCTCAAGTGAGCGATATGACTGGTGGTTATTTACTATTATTACACAGTCTGCATTAGAGAATCCCTCTTTGAGGCCTACTGCCTGTATCCCCTGCCTCTGAATCTCTTTATCTGATACTATAGAGTCATACCCGACAATCTCATCAAAGTGCTTTTGTAGTTCCTCAAGAATTCCAAGTGTCGGAGAATTCCTAATATCATCAGTCTCTGGGTGTCCCTTGAAGGCAAATCCGACAACAAATATCTTGGCAGATTTACCTTTGTCGAGTGCTTTTATCTTTCTGACTATCTTTGCGCCTAGGTAGGATGGAACAAACTCGTTGACGAGTCTGCTGCCACTGATCATCCTTGTCTCGTATCCCAACTTTTTTGCCATGTGTGCTAGTATGTGGGGATCCTTTGAGAGACACGGACCTCCGACTCCGGGGCTTGGCATGGGAATGCGGTTTCTTTCGTACTTGTAGTTTGCCTTTTCTATGCATTCTCTTGCATCAATCTTTAGCATCTCACAAATCAATGCAATCTCATTAGAGTATGCAAAGCCAACATCCCTGTAAGAGTTGTCAATTAGTTTTATCATCTCTGCAGTCTCAATATCAGAGACTTGGATTACTGTGGGTGTCATCTTTTCAAATAATTTTCTTGCCTTCTCCAGTCCTCTCTCACTTGATGAACCTATTATCTGTGGATTGGAACCAAGCTCTGCAATTGCAACGCCTTCTGCTGTTCTCTCTGGTGCAAAGACAACATCAAAGTCTTGGCCTGCCTCGAGTCCTGTCTTCTCCAAAATTGGAATCACAGTATTTCTGGTGGTTCCTACAGGGACAGTTGATCTTAAAATTACGGTCTGTCCTTTTTTTAATCTCGTTGCAATCTCCTCTGCAGCAGAAACTATGTGGTTTATGACAGGCAGTCTGTCTTTATCCAGCGGGGTTCCAACACCAATAACAAAGTAATCAAAATCCTCATCTGGAATCGACTCTGCAGGCACAAAGTTCTCATTTAGGTGCAACCCAAGCAACCTGCCTACATCTTTTTCTGAAAGGGTTACTTTGCAGTCTCGTAATTGTCGTATGATATCTCTGTTTGAATCCACCCCGACTATCTTTATTCCACGGTCTGCTAATGCTAGTGAAAGCGTTAATCCTACATATCCTAGCCCTACAAGACAAACTTTCATTTCTAATTTAATATCCGGCTTTAATTTAAAGCTAGGATGGAAAATCAAGCTAAAATCAAGATAATTCACAACAATAAAAAAGAGAGATGTACTCCAAGACCATTGTGCAGTTGACTATTCTACCACTCTTAGCTAAGAGAATGGCAGGCAGGTTTGATGTCTTTGAGGCCCTGCTTGAGACATTACACGAAAATGATGCTATCCTAAAAGAGGGAGATGTCCTTGTAATCTCAACAAAGTACATCTCAAACTCTCAAGGCCGAGTCATAAATCTAAACCGAGTTATCGTATCAGAAGAAGGTCTGAGGGTCTCTGAGAGATTCAAGCTGAGATCAGAGATTGCTGAGATCATTATACGCGAGTCAGATAAAATTTTTGGCGGAATTGGGGGGTTTGCCCTCACATCTGCAGATAATATCATGGCTCCAAATGCAGGAATTGACAAGTCAAATGCAAAAAGAGATCATGCCATACTGTATCCTGCAAACCCTTATCTTGTTGCAGAAGAACTTCGCCGCAAGATCTTTCTTGAATTTCTCATTCATGTCGGAGTAATACTTGTAGACAGCAGACTGATGCCTGCTAGAGTTGGCACGTCAGGTGTTGCAGTTGCATGTGCTGGAATCGAACCTGTCTTGGATGTGAGGGCACAAAAGGATCTAGAGGGCAATCCACTCAAAGTGACATTTCAGGCAGTAGCTGACAGTCTTGCCACGATTGCAAATCATGAGATGGGTGAAGGCGCTCAATTACGACCGTTTGCTATTGTTAGAAACTCTGATACAAAACTTACTGATAGAAAGATAAATCCAACAGAACTTGCAATCTCACCTGACCAATGTGTCTATGTGCGGAGCTTGTCTAGTTCTACTTTTTCGCTTAGAAAAGCCTGACAGTCTGTACTCTTGAGAGAGAGAGAGAGAGAAAAACTCTGGTTTGATCTTTTGAAGATAATTTGACTTGAAATCACCACTCGGATATTATGGACAAATTATCCTTGGTCATTCGGCTTTAAATAGAGGAATTTGAAGGTGGAAGGTAATGGAGTATCTCACCACATATCCCAAGACAGTCTCGTTTCTTGATGGCATAAAACACAAGATCGATGTTGACAGCAAGAACGGCGTTGAGCAGCTCTACATTGTAGTTAGAAACAGTTTTGAGGAGATGACAAAAATTTTCGCAGACGAGGGATTTACCCGAGTCAAGCTTGAGCACAAACAACCAGACCAAATCGGTAGGGGATTAAATCTGAAACTAAAAAAGCCATGGGAGATGCATGTCAGGATGGTTGACCTAAAGAAGGGATTAATTGGAATTCATGCCGAAGTCGAAGTATCACGGGATTATTTACAACACTTGTTCTCTCAGAGGACACCAGTAGTCTATGAGGTCACAGAAATTCTAAAAAAATATCAAATCGATTACAGTATCTGGCACAACAAAATCAAGAAAGACGTTAGTGCCATAGTTGACAACTACAAAGTCAAGCTTGCAACACCGGGCATTCCTGTGTTTGCATGGAAGCCAATGCTGTTTGTGATTGGTACTATTGCGGCGTTTTATGGTTGGAAGTATTTTAACACAATATGGTAAAACTAGATTCCCAAAGACTCTGCTTTACTTAGCTCCAAAAAGACCTTGTCTCCTACTGAAAGGCCCATCTCTTTGTATTCGTGCATCTCAAGCTTTAGCTGTGTAGTTCCAGACTGCATGCCACCCGTACTTGCACCCATTCCTGACATCATCTTGTTTATGTCCTTCATCATGTCATTCATGTTTGAGAATCCCACAACTTTGGGGCCACCAAAAGCAGGTTGTCTCCCTCCGGCATCATCATTTAGGTCTTTCATGGATGATAATGACACCACAAC
>DAXZ01000031.1 GCA_002506665.1 Nitrosopumilus sp. UBA526
CAACGTAAAGTTTGGAGAGCAAAAATCAGAAATCCAAAGTACGATAAACCAAGTCATAAAGGAGGTTCAGGAATCTCAGATGGAGCAGACACAAAAGAATTCAATCATTAAAAAGTTGTCTAAAGTAAATAGTTATTTTGAGCGAATCTTGTCTTGAATCTGGGCCAGTATGAGTTCTGCCTTGTTCTTGTTCTCATAGTTTTCTGCAGATTCATCCATGATCTCATCAATCTCATAGCTCTTATCTACCAACACGTTTGCCACATGATCATCGAGGGTTCCATTTCCAATCAGATAATATGCAAACACGGTATTCTTTTGACCAATTCTATGAAGTCTATCTTCTGCTTGTCTGTGAATTGCAGGACTCCAGTCAAGTTCTGCAAAGATAACATATTTTGCCCTAGTCAGATTGATTCCCACATTGCCAGCTCTGATTCCGGCAATCATTAACTTTGATTCACCCCTTTGGAATTTGTCTATCTGTTCTTGACGTACCTTATCAGCCTGTCCGCCTATGATTGATACAGGCGAGAATTCCTGCAAGCTGTCATGAAGCAGTGTGTGAATGACCTTGTGATGACAGAACACGACTACACTTTCTTCAATCTCCATAATGTTTTTGACAAAATTAATTACGTGTGGAAGCTTGGCAATTCCTGCAGTCTGTCTTTCACTTTGAATTGCCCTGTGATATGATGCGGATTTTGAGAGTGGGGTTTCTGCCGTTTTTTGCTCTTCTTCAACCCGCTTCCAGATTTTGTCCAACTCCTCTAGATAGTAATCAGTGTCAGCTGCTATCACCTCCTTATACCTAACTTTGTCTTTGAGTTCCTTTAGTACATCGGCTTTTTTTCTGCGAAGCATGACATGTTTTTGTAATTCATTTCGAAGGGATGCACGCTTGTTCTCTAAAACGATGGCTTTGCCTTTTTCATTAACATAGCAAAAGTACTCACAGAATTCCTTAAAGTTTCCAAGCAGACCGGGTTTTATTATATTGATGATTGGCCATATCTCAGAGCCGCGGTTGTAAATCGGAGTCCCCGAGAGGCCTATCCTGTACAGTATTGATTCAAGTGCCGCTAGTTTTTTTGCCGCCTTGTATTTTTGAGTTGTTTTTGACCTCAAATTCTGCACCTCATCACAGACTATGGTCCTAAGTCCTAGCTTTGATAGATCATCACTTCGTTTGAGGAGCAGTTCGTAATTTATTATGTAAATGTCTGTCTTTGGAAGTTCCCTGGATTTGCCTGTTCGGATGATAGTTACACTAGGCGATTCAGACTCGATAATCCGTCCGTTTCTACTCTTCTTTTTTAAGAACTTTGCAATTTCACGTTCCCAGTTATTTAGGGTAACTAGTGGTGCAACAACAAGGATTGGAAACGTGTGTTTTTCAGTTGCAGCATAAGAGAGTGTCTGGACTGTCTTTCCAAGGCCCATCTCATCAGCTAATAAAGCATTGCCAGATGACTTTAGCAAAAAGTCCAGCCCTTCTTTTTGGAAATTCATGAGCTTGCCCCGGAACTGTTCCCCGGTCTTTGCCCTCTTTAGTTTTAATTTTACAGGGGGCAGAGTGGGTTTTGGGGCATATGTCTTTATGATTTTTTTTTGCCAGGTAGATTTTGATAGAATCTCAAGTGGATACCTGTCCATTATTAGTTTTAGCTGTTTTACCGTTTCGGAGCTATCAGGAATAATTATTTCATTAACATTCTCCCCATACCATGCCTCAGATACGAGCCTAGAGATCATGCCAACTGCCCGATCACCGGTGACTTTCCAACTCCAAATTTTTGAGTATTTGTCAAGGACATATTCCAATGTACCGATATTTTCCATGGATGTTTCCATAATTTGTCGACAGAAAGTTTTTTTGCTTTATGAACCTTCATATTTTTCACGATCATTAAAAAGGAGACCGTGTGATTGCAAGAGTTAAAATATGATACTGATTTTTACTTTGGGGGAAAAATTGTAGGATGGATCAGGCCGTTGCAACTCGTCTAAATCTCACCCAGAGTCTTTGTATTACTTGATATTGAAGAATTTCGTAAAAACCCTCGTTTTTATCATCATGTTCCAGGACTGTATCTATCAAAAGTAATTGTTCAAGTCGTGCCTATCTTGTTCAAGCTGATTTTACAAAATTAGTGGACATAGTTTTGAGATGATTATGCCCCAAGATTGTTGTGGGAAAAACAATAACCAAGATACTAGAAAAATCTGATAATACCCAAATCTGTTCACGATTAGAAAAGGTTGTAGATATGATCAAAAAATATGAGAAAGAACTGCCAAGACCGTGGATTAAGAAAAGAGCAATTAAAAATTATTCAATACATTTGACAAGATGATTGCGCTCCATATCATGCACCGTAGTATCCCGGTCTCGATTTCTACGATTATTGTATCCAATTATAGTGGCAGCTATATTCAGCCATTTCCCACTGGCCAGAAACAAGCTTGAGAAAGTCCTGACTCTGAAACGGTTCTGGAATTTCTGATTTTGTAGAATTGTCTAGTTCTTGTGGACTCCTTGCAAGTGTGCGGCTTGGCATATGCCCAATGATTCAGAGTATGGGCCGTAAAAATAGTAGGGATACTCAAATGGCAGTTACCAACTCGAACTGTTTTGCTAAAAAGACACAGTATTGGAGTTTGCGTCTATTGTTAAAATGTCGTTTCTTCTCTCCGTCTATGTCAAACTCTAACAGGTTGTTTTCCTCCAAATATTTGGTAAATCTACCCAGGCATCTTTTGTATGTCTACAGTAAGGGTACACATATCTCATTGTTAAAATTTTTTGTGGGGCATAACGACCAAAAAACTTTGTCACATAGTTTGACATTACCAGTTGTAGCAATAATATGCAATTATTAGTACGGTACCCCATAATTGCCATAAATTTGAGAGAATCAGGTGAGGCACGGACATACGTTTAAAATTAATTAAAGATTAGACAAGGATGTGAAGTTTACTCAGAGAGAGGAGCCAGATGTTAAAAAGCCAATAATTGTTGCTGCAATGCAAGACATGGGAAACACCGGCAGTATCGTGATTGATTTCATCAATGAGTCACTTGGGACAAAAACATTCAGGACTGCAGAGACAGAGTTTTCTACATATATTATAGACCGTGGCGGGTACATTGATCTCCCAGATGAGAGATGGCAATACAGGTACGCAAAAGATTTGATAGTCTTCGGAGGAGGCAAAGGACAACCACAAAACAATGCCGAGTTAAACAATCTATGCCAAGATGTGATTGATGTTGCAAAGAAACATTCTGCAAAGTTCATCTATACGCTAGGAGGATTTCACACCAACCGGATTTTCAACAACAGGCCAAAGGCATACATTACTACTACATCAAAGGAACTAACAAAGCAGATGGAGGGACTAGATGTAGATACCACTCCACAGAAATCAATCATCACGGGATTCAATGGACTAGTTCTAGGA
>DAXZ01000065.1 GCA_002506665.1 Nitrosopumilus sp. UBA526
ATAAAATTAGTTGTGACTAAAAAAATCAAAAATTCCCCTTCCCCCCAAGTCTAGGTTTGAGATTACAGAGTTTTTGTGGCACTTTCGTGCTTTTCAACATTTGCTTGATCAACTTTGATGGCTGCCGGTGGACATACAGAGACACACGCCATGCACCAGATACAATCATGTTCCCTGATTGGATCTGCCTTGTCTGTAAGATCTTTGCGTTCATCTTTTACGTCACTTCCGGTTCCTGCAAAGATTTGACCAACAACATCTTTTGCCGGAATGTCCTTTTCGGTTCTGTACCACTGAAACACCTGTACAGGACAAGCCTCAATGCATGCACCATCTGCAACACATGAATCCCAGTCAACTGCCACCATCGTGCCGCTAATACCAAGAGGAACCTGCTCTTCGCCTCTTGCCTTAAATGCCGCTACAACATCGGCATCAGCCAGCATTTCGGCCTGTGTGCCGTCAGGATTTTTGGTTTTGCCAGGACCCCACATGATATGGAAATTTCCGTCATCTAGACTAATTTTTCCAAGAGGCTCTAGGCCTTCAGGAAAATTTTCTGCTATTGGCATGATATGATTTTCTTGGGATTATTATTTAAATCTAGATAAATTGTTTTGTGAATAACACCAAGAGATATTCCTTACGTTCATAACGATCAAAAGTCAGTATGCTGTGTATGGATATAATAAAGTATGATGTGTATCGCGGGCCAAACCTCGGAGTGTACATCAGCGTAAATGACAGTATAGGACTAGTTCCGATGGGGTTTGCCCAGAGCAAGTCAGACAAGCTTGCAAAGTATCTTGGCATCAAAATTCATCATACCGCAGTTGCAAACACCCGACTTATCGGAGCATTATCAGTTATGAACAACCGTGGAATATTGTTGCCAATTACTGCCTATCAAAACGAGTACGAGTATATGAGGTCAGAGACAGACTTGGAGGTAGGCGTTCTAGAGACGAGATTTAACGCACTTGGAAATGTAATATGTGCAAATGACAAAGGGGCAATAGTATCGCCATTGCTGTCAAGCCAGGACTGCCAGATGGTCTCAGACGTATTAGGAGTAGAGGTAATTCAGAGAAAGATTTCTGGATTCAATCAGACAGGCATAGTCCTTGTTGCAAACAATACAGGTGCTGCAATACATCCAAAAGCCGATGAGGAGGAGATGGATACAATAGCCGGAGTTCTAGGTGTAAAAATAGAGCCGAGTTCAATTAATAACGGCGTCCCGTACGTCTCATCAGGCATATTGGTAAACAATCACAGCCTAGTTGTAGGTTCCCTGACAAGTGGTTCTGAGATCATGATGTTGACTAGGGCTTTTCTAAATTAAGTATGGACTTTGGATCCTCAGTGAGTCGCTCAAGTGAGACGGTCTGTTCTGTTCGGTGTATCATGTCCTTGAGAACCACATTTCCGTTCTCCAGCTCTTGTGGTCCAACTATTATTGATAGTGTGGCATCTGATGCAATATCCATCTGTCTTTTCATGTTACGTCCTGCCAGGTCAATGTCAGTTGGAATGTTATGTAGTCGAAGCAGGGACGCAATAGAGTAGGCAACTTTTTGCATCTCCTCATTTACATACAAGACTGCGACTCTGTTTTGAATGGTTTTTGGGATTATTCCTTGCTCCTGCATTGTCAGTATGATTCTCTCAACCCCGCCTGCAACCCCTGTTGCACCAATGTCTTCTCTGCCAAATGCCCGAGTTAGTGTATCGTATCTGCCACCGCCTGCGAGTGCACCAAGTTTAGAGTTTTTATCAAATACCTCAAATACAACCCCGGAATAATAGTCAAGTCCCCTAACTATGCCAAAGTTAATCCTGATATTTGACACCCCCCTATTCTCCAGTGAATTAACTAGTGCCTTGAGCTCGTCCCAGGACTCGAGTTGTGTCGTGTCAAATGCCTCCTCTACCTGAGATACCGTCCCTTTGATCTGTGAGAACTCGAGAATCCTGTCTAGCTTTTCAGTCTCGTATCCTTTGTTCTGAAACTCGGCCAAGATCTCCTCCTTTGGTTTCTTGGCAGTCTTGTCAACGGCCCTCAAGATATCAGAGACTAGTTCAGGTTTTTTGGAATTAAACACAGAGTTGATGTAAGACTCGACAAGGTTTCTGTGGTTTATGTCGATTGTTATATCTTTGAGCAGTAATGAATCAAACAGTCTGGAAGTAAACTCTATGATCTCGGCTTCTGATTCAATTCCTGGCTTGCCATAAATTTCTATATCCCACTGGTGAAAGTATCTGTATCTTCCTTTCTGTGGCTCGTCGTATCGAAACACCCCGCCAAATGCTGAGATCTTTGCAGGCAGTTTTATTGATCTTTGGGCAGATACATATCTGCAAAGGCCCATTGTAAGGTCAAAACGTAATGCCACCTCCCTGTCCCCCTTGTCATGGAAATAATAGATCTCATCTTTAATGCTAGAACCAGACTTTGTCTCTAGTGTTGATAAGAGTTCTATCGGAGATGTGTCCATAAATGAAAACCCGTACAGACCTACGAGTCGCTTAAAATGTGCCCTAATGTGTTCAATGTTTGCATACTCTTTGTCCTCAAAGTCTTTCATTCCGCGTGGCAGTTCCAAGATGATTACATGACATATTAATGAGATTTATGTGTAATTTGGCACCGGGATTCAGGGGGGCTCTTTTTGGGTTTCGTCTAGATGCCTAGAACCTGGCAGGATTATCTAGGGGCACCTTGTTTAGAATTGTTTCTTTAAATAACAAAATCATAACTAAATATTGTATATTGGGTCTTAGAGATATTGAGCTAAAAGAGGAATATCGTTCAGACGTGGATAACATTGTTGCAGAATTTTTCTTTCCCTGCATAAGTAATTGTATAGGATATGACAGATGCGTAGAGTTTCTGTCAATTGAGACCCTAGTTACAATATCCATGGCGTCAGAGAACTTTGCCGGAGGTAAGACCAAACTGAGAATGATCACAGGACATCGATTTCGAATAAGTGACCTGAACTTGTTTGCAAAGCTGTTTTCTAAGAAATTCACAAAGTCATTTGAAGGCAAGCTTATCAAAGATACAAAGATTCAGAGACTACAAAATATTGTAGATAATGGACAAATTGAGATAAAGATTGCCATTCCAAGCTCTGAACATGTAGTAGATTCATTCTCAGAGAGAATTGGGATATTCAAAGATGAGCATGAGCAAGCAGTTGCGTTTACTGGAACATCCAGAGAGTCATTTTCAACCCATACACGGGATTTTGAATCAGTGGATGTCTTTACGTCTTGGAATGATAAATCAAGAGTTGAGAGAAAGATGAAGGATTTTGAGGATCTGTGGGATAATAAGACAAGGCATATCAGAGTGTATGACTTTGCAGAGGCAGACAAGAACAGTCTTTTGAAATATTCCACCAACTGGATTCTGAAAGACTAGATGAGATAAGATGCGGCAGGTCTGGCTTTGTTTTCATGGAAATTTATCTTGTTGATTTTGTAATATATGACCTCTCCGCGGCGCTCTAGTACTGCAATGATGGGCTCTTTTCCCATCCTAGTGATCTCCTCGACTTTTTTTTGCAGCTTGCCCATCTTTTCTTGCTGTCCCTCATTGAAACCAAAGATTAGAAACTTTGCTCCTTTTTCACCAAAATGGCCACGCTCATAGACTCTAAAATCAGAGCCAAAACCAAACCCGTCTTTTACAACATAGCCCCTATTTCTCAAGTCACGATATATCAAAAATTTGGTAAGAATCTCGTGGTCTGTCATTTGACATATGCTCATAAAAGAATCAAAATCAATCCGTTTTCTGTTCTTCTTTAGAATCAGTCTTTTTGTGTATAACAAGTAAAGAGTTTCAAACGGTTTTAGGAATAGCTTTTCCTTCTCAGTCTCGCCAAACCCCTTCTGGTCTAGCTCATGAATCATGTCATTATCTGAGATGTATGCTTGGTCTGAGACTAGCCTTCCATCAACTAGTGGGATCTCATCCATGATAAAGTGAACATTGGAGGATTCCATATAAGCATTGGAGAATGCTTGTCTGCTAACCGTTAAAATATGGGTATTCTGGCTTGAGAATATCATGCATGGCTCCAACTATCGAGAGGGGAACGGGCAGGTCTTTACAAGAAAAGAATACATCAAAGGCAAGCCGCAAAACAAGATTGCAAAATTTCAAGGTGGTAAGAGAGACACATACCAGTACTGTGTTCAGTTGTTGGTAAACGAAAAGATTCAGATAAGACACATGGCCATTGAATCCACAAGATTGGCCGCAAACAAGACACTGGAAAAAACAACTGGCGAATCAGGATATTACTCGAGACTGCGAATATATCCACACAACCTTCTCAGAGAGAACAAACAGATTGCAACTGCAGGCGCCGACAGAGTTTCACAGGGAATGCGGAGGTCATGGGGCAAGGCAGTCAGTTTGGGTGCCAGGGTCAAAAAAGGCCAGTGCATCATGGAGTTGTATGTAAACGGGGATGTCCATAAAGAAGCTGCAAAAAAAGCACTTCATGGGGCATGTGTCAAGCTGCCAGGAACACCACGAATCAAGGTGAACCAATGGGACAAACCGTCACCATAAATCATCTAGAATTGATTTCCTAGTCTTGATAAACTCTAAAAATTCTTGGAATTCTTGTTCTGTAGGTTTTCTGTTTAGAATTCTTTTAGACTGGTAATGAAATGCGTTGTAGATTCTTCCTATAACAATTCCAGATGCAAATGACTTTGAATCATCAATGTTTGATACTAGCTGTCTTATCTCGTCTTTGTGAGATATTGAATCCTGTACTTTTTGCTCTAGTTTCCTCAGTAGGGTTTCGTCCATGATATGTATTAGTTGGAATGGTTAAAAATAGTTTCAGGATTGGTTTGCTCACCTGTAGCAGGTATTGAACTTTGGGGGACAGGATGACAAGCATTATGACAAACTTGAGCCTGCATTATGTGTGATCTCTGAAAATTAATAGGGAACCAAAGTATGAGGGCCCCAGATGTACGTACTGTCATCATAGAGATGTCAGATTGCACGCGGCTCATCGTTGCCCTCATTTTTCTTTGATTCACATACCTGACCAAGCTCATCAAAGAATTCCGCCACGTTATGGTCATTTGGTATCACATGCCAAGTTAGTGCAGGTATTGACAATATATTGAAATTAGGTCAGAGTCAGTCTTTGGTAGATTTATGCTAAAGTTACACATCAACAATCTAGTACGTGGTGCAACCTTTTTTCAGCATGCCGGAATCTCAATAGTCTTTGTCTTTATGCCCATAATTGCAAGTGGGGTAACAGAATCTATCTTTGAGATAGGTCTGTTGGTTGCATCATTTAGTTTTGCTCAGATATTATCAGAGATCTATTTTGGAAGACATTCAGACAGGAAAGGAACAAGGCTCAAGTTCATCAGGATTGGTTTTATAGGGTGTGCCATAACATTTGGGGCGCATTATTTTGCAGACGATCTAGGCTTGTTTTTTCTAGTAAGAGTTGCGGCAGGCATTACAAGTGGAATAATGATTCCTGCCATGATTGCCTACACGTATGAGGCAAATGCAGACAAGAGGCGGGCAGCAGCTGTAATCTCATTTCATGCATTAGGATGGCTTGCAGGTATTGCGGCAGCAGGTCTTGCAAACGACCTACGATTGATCTTTCTGATAAGTGCCGCCTCATTTGTTGTAGGACTGGCATTTACAGCAAGACTTCCAAATCCAAAACAGGAAAAAGAGATGCGGCCAGGTACAACAAAAAATATAATCTCAAAGAATCGGTTTCTCTTTTTGTCACTATTGCTAAGGCACATAGGAGCAACGGCAGTATGGACTGTTCTTCCAATCATGATTGTTGAGAGACTGGGGGGGCAGCTGTATCACATCTCAATAGTGTATGTTGCAAATACGTTGACTGCGTTTGTAGTGATGAATCTGATGGCAAGCAAGATCAACTTGAAAGATGTTACAAAGTTTAAGATTGGAATCGGATGTACGGCATTCGTATTTGTAGGACTGGCAATCATTACAGACTGGTATATGGCAATGCCGTTTATGGCACTGGTGGGGGCCACATGGGCATTTTTGTTTATTGGAGGAAATTTTCACCTGATGGAGAACAATCCCCACTCTACATCTACTGGGATATTTAGCTCGACGCTCTCCATTGCAACAGTCATCGGCCCCATAGTTGCAGGCACTATCGCGTTTGTCTTTGAGTATGTCGCTGTAATGTATTTTGCAATAGCAGTCATTGTATGTGCCTTTGCAATATCACTAAAGATAAAGCAACAAGACTAGTGTAGTCCCCAGCGGGACATTACCTTGTTCTCTAGTCTCTTAAAGACAATGCTGTCTATTGCCAGACCTATTACCATGATTACCATCATTATTGCAATAACTTGAGATACGTCATTGAGGGAGCGTCCTGCATTTATCAGAAATCCCAGTCCCAAAAACGAGAACAGTATCTCTGCGCCTATTATGCCACGCCATGCAAATGCCCATCCCTGCTTAAAACCTGAGATCATGTATGGAAATGCCGCCGGAATCAGTACTGCAATAATCAGTTGATTGCCTCTTGCACCCATATTTCTTGCAGCTTCAATAAAGTGTGGATCGATGTTTTTAACCCCTGTGTAGGTGTTGATTGTGACAGCAAAGATAGAACCAATGGCAGTCACAAAGATTATTCCCACATCAGTCAGACCAAACCAGAGTATGGCCAACGGAACCCAGGCAATAGATGGAATTGATTGCAGTCCCAAGACCAGAGAGCCAATAGTTTGGTTTATTGCCTCAACTCTTGCCATAAATATCCCAAGTATTATTCCACCACCTGTTGCAATAACTAGTCCAATAGAGAGACGCCACATGCTAGTTGCAATGCCAGAAAACAAGCTGCCATCTGTTGCGCCAAAAGCCAGGTCTTGCATCACCTCGTATGGAGACGGAAATATATTATCAGGCCATATTCCTATCATGGCAATAATTTGCCAGACTGCAACAATTCCTATGTAAAATGCAATTCTGTAAGGTAGAAAATTTCTTGCCAAGTTACACCTCGGGTCGAAGTCTTGCCGTGATCTCGGCTTTTATCTCGTCCAAGGAACCATCTTCAGGCACCCTAGGCCTAGGAAGATTATTGTAAACCTCTTTGTTGATTACAGATGGACGATTACTAAACACCGCAATCCTAGTTCCAAGGGCAGCAGCCTCTGCAACATTGTGAGTTACAAACAAGATGGTCTTTTTTGTCTTTTCCCAGATTAACTGCATCTCAACTAGGAGCAGATTACGGGTCTGATCATCAAGGGCTGCAAAGGGCTCGTCCATTAATAGTACGTCAGGATCCATTGCAAGTGCCCTAGCTATAGCTACACGTTGTTTCATTCCAGTGGAGAGCTGGTGTGTGTAAAAGCCTGCAAATTTTGTCAGTTGCATCATGTCCAGGTATCTGTGCGATATCTTTGATCGTTCTTCTTTTGGAATACCTGCCATCTTTAATCCAAATTCCACATTGTCTTGAACATCAAGCCACGGAAACAATGCTCCCTCTTGAAATACCATTATTCTCTCAGGGCCTGTCTCAGTAACACTGCGTCCATCAAAGAGTATTTGACCGTCATCTGGAGTCTCGAGTCCTGCAACTATTCTCAAAAAGGTAGATTTGCCACAGCCAGAAGGGCCAACTAGGCAGACAAAGTCGCCTGCCTCAACCTTGAGATCAATGCCTCCCAGAGCTTGGAGTTTGTGAGAGTCATGACTAAAGTATTTTACAATGTTTCTTGCCTCAAGCTTGGTCATGTGTTATCCTCCTTGATATCATAAAAGATTCCGGACAGGTCATATCCGTTTCGTCCCAAATATCCTAGCGCATCTGCTTTTTTGGCAAATGACAATACAGAGTCAGGCAATGGGTCTGCTGTGATCAATATGTTAGAGAATGCGGTGTCTACAACATTATCAGGCAGGGATTGTCCTAGATAGGAATCCACAAAGTCATTGAATATAGCTCGGGTATTGATTGGGTTTTGGTTTATCCAAGACGCGGTTTTATTATGCGAGTCTAACAGACTTGAAACTAGAACCGGGTTTTTTCTCACATAGTCTTCATTTCCAATCAAGAGGACTGATGCAAATTTTCTGTCAGGCCACAGGTCTTCTTCATAGAATAGTCGTTTTCCGTCTAGTTCAGTTTCAAGTATTGTAGCCCAAGGTTCTGCCACCCACGCGCCGTCAATATCACCTTTTACAAATAACGTGTAGATGTCAGGATTTGGTATGTTGTAAATTATAACAGAGCCGCCTTTGTCAGCAGGTTTTAAACCATTCTCAGACAGATAGTGACGCAGCGATACGTCCTGAGTATTGCCTATTTGAGGGGCGGCAATCTTTTTGCCTGCAAAGTCTGATGCATTGTTTATCTCAGATGTCTCATGAACTACAAAGCTTGCGCCTCCACTAGCAGCTCCTGCAAGAATCTTTACGTTGTGGTTCTCGGAATTCAGAAATCCGGTGATTGCCGGACCTGGTCCCACATATGCAAGGTCAATAGAATTAGCAAACAGTGACTCTATGGCCTGAGGTCCGCTATCAAAAACCCTGGTCTCGATTCTTGTCTCATCGCCAATGTCGTTTTGAAAGAATCCGTTCTCTATTCCCACTATCGGAATGGCATGTCCGATATTTGCAAAGTATGCTATTCTGAGTTTAGGATCGTCTGTACCATCAGAACTGTAGGTTATTCCCAGTATAGATAGCAGTATTGCAGCTGCTACAGTGGGGATTACTAGGCGCGTTTTCATAAAACAGCGTTATATTAGGCGGTTAAATAATCATCGAATTTTAGCTTAAGCTAGCCCAAAAAATTTCCAGACAGAGCACATCACAAAAGATAAATTCCAAAATGCGACCGAAAAGATGATTCATGACTCAGAAAGGAATTCTCGCATTCTCGGGTGGGCTAGATACGTCTGTGGTTGTAAAGTATCTGCAAGACGAATATGACATGGACGTCATTACAGTTACAGTCAATGTCGGACAGGGAGACGATGCCAAGAGAATTGCGGCCAAGGCCAAAGACCTTGGTGTAAAGAGACACTATAACATAGATTCAAGAACCGAGTTTGTCAAGGACTATATTTTTCCTTCAATCAAAGCCAATGCACTTTATCAAAAAAAATACTGTCTTGCAACAGCTCTTACTAGACCATTGATTGCAAACAAAGTCTTGGAGATTGCAAGAAAGGAAAAGGTGACAGCACTTGCACATGGCTGCTCAGGCAAAGGAAATGATCAGGTACGGTTTGACATTGCGCTACGTTCTGGTTCTGATCTTCCCATCATAGCTCCGATAAGGGACAAGAATTTGGATAGGGATACAGAACTAAAGTTTGCAAAGAAACACGGGATAAAGATTGATTCTGTTGCAAAAAAATTCAGCGTTGATCAAAACCTGTGGGGACGAGCCATAGAGGGCGGAGTACTAGAGAACCCATACAAGGAGCCACCTGATGATGTGTTTCTTTGGGTAAAGACTGCAAACATGTCAGACAGGCCATCATATCTAGAGATAGAGTTTAAGAAAGGAATTCCTACAAAGGTAGACGGCAAGGTAATGGAGCCGCAGAAACTCGTAGAATATATCAACAAAAAGGCAGGCAATGCAGGTGTCGGAATATCTGATCATATTGAGGACAGGGTTGTTGGAATTAAATCCCGTGAGGTGTACGAGACTCCGGCAGCAACATGTCTTATAGAGGCGCATGCAGACCTAGAAAAGATGGTGCACACAAAGCACGAGAACCAGTTCAAGTCAATTATAGATGATCAGTGGGCATATCTGGCATATTCAGGACTCTGGCAGGACCCACTAAAGGCAGACCTGGATGGATTTATCCAGACATCACAAAGAGTAGTCTCAGGAACAGTGAAACTAAAGATGTACAAGGGAAGTCTCAGGGTTGTCGGAAGAAAATCAGATAACTCACTTTATAGTCACAGCATTGCAACTTATGGAACAGAATCCACGTTTGATCAAAGACAGGCCAAGGGATTTGTCAAACTGTGGGGAATGCAGTCAACAGAAGCTAATAAATTACAAGAGAAAAGGTCAACAAAAACATGAACTGCCCAGAATGTGATGCAACAATAAACATCCAAGATGATGCCTCGGTGGGAGAGATTGTCTCCTGTCCTGATTGTGGCGCTGACTTTGAGATCGCAAAAAAAGACGGATCAAACATTGAGCTAAAGCAAGCAGAGACCGTAGGCGAAGACTGGGGAGAGTAATGGCCAAAGTCTGTATTGTCTTTGACCGCCTGAGAACAGAAGAAAAGATGCTGCAAAAGACGGCATCTGAACTAGGATGCGATGCAGTGATGCTTGATGCAAAGATCACACAAATTAATACAGACAGCAGGAGAGAAGATTATGACATCGGAGACATAGTTCTGGAGAGATGTGTGAGTTATTTTAGAGGACTGCATTTTACTGCATGTCTGGAATTTCTAGACATGCCTGTCCTAAACATGTTTGAGGTTGCAAATATCTGTGGAAACAAGATGCTGATGACTATGCGGTTAAAAAAGAATAATATTCCAACGCCAAAGACATACTTTTCTTTTTCGAGTGATGGTGCAGTAAAGAATTTGGAGAAAGTGGGATTCCCCCTAGTCATAAAGCCTGTAATTGGTAGCTGGGGCAGAGGAGTCATGCCAATCAGAGACAGGGATACCATGGAGGCGGCTTTTGAGATAAGAGATATTACAGACAGCCCGCATGACAGAATCTACTATTTGCAGGAACTAGTCAAGAGACCTCCAAGGGACATCAGAGTGATAACCATAGGGGATGAGGCAGTTGCTGCAATGTACAGAAAGTCCTCTGGGGGATTTAAGACAAATATTGCACTGGGCGCTGATCCGGAGATCTGTGAGATTACAAAGGATATTGAGGATATGGCCACAAAGGCATCAAAGGCCATGGGAGGCGGAATCCTAGGAGTTGACATGATGGAAGACCAAGATAGAGGTCTAGTTGTACACGAGGTCAACAATACCGTAGAATTCAAGGGACTGGCAAGAGTTGCCAAGCGAGACATACCAAAAGAGATGATAAAATTTGCCCTAGACTATATTAGGAAATAAATTATACTCCATCACGCAATCCTATATCATGAAGGTAGGAGTCATCGGAGCATCAGGATATGTGGGTGGAGAGACGCTTCGTCTGCTAGTCAACCATCCAGACGTTGAGATCTCAACTGTTACATCAAGACAGCATGTAGGAGAATACCTACACAGAATTCAGCCAAGCTTGAAGGGATTCACCGATCTTACCTTCTCAGAGTTGGATTATGACAAAATAACAAACCAGTGTGACCTGGTCTTTACGGCAGTTCCACACGGTACTGCAACAGAAATTGTAAAGGCCCTCTATGATAGAGGAGTCAAGATAATTGATCTGAGTGCAGACTATAGATTGCATGAACAAGACGCGTATGAGAAATGGTATGGCTGGGAACATCCACATCCGGAATATCTAGCAAAATCAGTCTTTGGTGTGCCAGAGCTGCACAGAGACAAGATCAAAGATGCACAGCTAGTCTCTTGTCCCGGATGTATGGCCGTAACGTCAATACTAGCACTTGCGCCGCTGATTCGAGATAACATTATTGATACCAAACACATCATAGTAGATTCAAAGATTGGTTCATCAGGTGCGGGTTCCGGATCCGGGACAGCGCATGCAATGAGGGCAGGAGTGATAAGACCTTACAAGCCGGCAAAACACAGACACACCGGTGAGATTGAACAGGAGCTCAGCGAGATTGCGGGAAAAAAGATTAATGTCTCAATGAGTCCACATGCCGTAGATCTAGTCCGAGGAATATTGTGCACAAACCATACGTTTATGGAAAAAGAGATGGATGAAAAAGATCTGTGGAAGCTGTATCGCAAGGCATATGGCGATGAGAAATTTATCAGACTGATAAGGGACAAGAATGGGCTGTACAAGTTTCCAGATCCAAAGTTCGTGGTTGGTTCAAACTTTTGTGACATTGGATTTGATTTAGATGAAGATAACAACAGACTGATTGCCTTGTCTGCATCAGATAACCTGATGAAGGGGGCGGCAGGCTCTGCCATTCAGAACATGAACATAATGTGTGGTTTTGATGAGATGGACGGACTACGATACACCCCGCTTACTCCCGTTTAGATATGATTACAATCAAGATTGGTGGAAGTGTAGTAGATGACTTGGATCCATCAACAGTTGCAGACATAAAAAAGGTAGCAGATACTGAGGGCATAATAATCGTCCATGGTGGTGGAAAGGAGGTCACGAGAGTTTGCCGACAGCTTGGAAAAGAACCCAGGTTTGTAACATCGCCGGGTGGCATAAAAAGTAGATATACTGACATGGAGACTGTAGAGATTTTTACCATGGTAATGTCAGGAAGAATAAACAAGAGCATAGTTCAGATGCTTCAGAAAAATGGCATCAATGCAATCGGCCTTTCAGGTGTAGATGCCAGGATTATCGAGGCAGATAGGAAGAAGAGATTGTTTATCAAAAATGAGAAAGGTAGAAAGCAGGCAATTGATGGCGGATACACGGGAAAGATAAGAAACGTGAACTCTGGATTCATAAAACTGCTCTTAGAGCATGGCCTTACTCCTGTAATTGCACCTGTTGCAATAGGTGCCGAGTCTGAGTTTCTCAATGTTGACGGCGACAGGGCGGCAGCATACGTTGCAGCTAGTGTAGGATGTGACAAGGTACTATTCATTACAGATGTGGATGGATTGCTAATAGATGACAAGCTAGTTACAAATTTGACACAGTCAGAGGCAAAAGAGATCATGCCAAGCATAGGACATGGAATGGAAAAGAAGATTTTGGCATCAACTGAGGCACTAGACATGGGAGTCAGAGAAGCACTCATTGGAAGCGGCAGGAGGGCAAATCCAATATCGGCGGCCATCTCACACGATAATTGTACGGTGATTAAGCATGGGTGAGGATCAGTTTATGGGAAATCTCTATCAGAGGTTTCCAGTTACAATAGAGAGGGGCCTTGGATCCCATGTATGGGATATAGACGGCAAGGAATACATTGACTGCATGAGTGGATACGGTGTGGCGCTAGTAGGCCACAAGAACACCAGGGTCAACAATGCAATAAAGGAACAGATTGACAAGATAATTACAGTACACAGTTCGTTGTACAACAAGACAAGAGAAGAGTTCTTGACTACACTTGTAGGACTAGCTCCCGAGGGTCTTACACAAGTTCATCTAAACAACAGCGGGGCAGAGGCAATAGAGGCCGCAATGAAATTTGCAAGAAAGTTTACTGGCAAGAAAGGAATGGTCGCCATGAAAGGATCTTACCACGGAAAGTCATTTGGTGCACTATCACTTACATTTAATCCCAAATACAGAAAGGCGTTTGCCCCACTAGTAGACAAAGTCACCTTTGCGTCATATGGCGACATAGAGTCACTGCGTCAGGCAATTGACGATGACACAGCATTTGTTATTTTGGAGCCAATACAAGGGGAGAGCGGGATAATTGTTGCCCCCCAAGGATTTTTGCAAAAAGTTAGAGAAATATGTAATCAGAGAGGAATTGTGCTTATCTTCGATGAGATACAGGCAGGCTTGGGAAGGACAGGCAGGTTATGGGCATGTGATCATTGGGATACTGTGCCAGATATTTTATGTCTTGCAAAAGGGATTGCAGGCGGGGTTCCCATGGGCGCGACTCTGGTAAGACCAGACATACTGGCAGCTATGAGCAAGGGAGAGCACTCGTCTACATTTGGAGGAAATCCCATATCCTGTGCTGCAGGAATAGCAGCTCTTAGAGCCATTACAGAAGATGGTCTCATTGAGAATGCAGAAAAGATGGGAGAGCTGTTCAGAAAAGGACTAGAGGAGATAAAGGAGAGGCACACGATGATCAGAGAGATTCGTGGCAAGGGCCTGATGATAGGAATTGAGATAAAGTTTGAGGTCAGAGACATACTCATGGCGTTGATAAAGAGAGGCATTCTAATGCTATATTCTGGAAGAAACGTTCTTAGAATTCTCCCCCCGCTTGTAATATCAAAAGAGGACGTAACCAAAGTTTTACATGCTCTTGATTCCATACTAACAGAAGAGGAGCAAAAAAGGAATGTACAGAGATAAGATAGACGAAAAAATTATCATATACCTCAAGGAGAATTCTAGAGAGTCGTTTGTAGAGATTGGTAAAAAGATAGGGATATCAGAGTCAGCAGTACGAAGACGTGTAAAGAACCTCGTAGATAACAAGACCATAAGCAAATTCACCCTAGAGTTAGGTGAGGAGGACACCACAAGCGCCATAGTCCTAGTCTCAGTAGACTCTGCAACAGACACATCCAAGGTATCATACAGACTTGCAAAGTTGAGTGGCGTCAAGACAGTCTATGAGATTACAGGACAGTATGACATTGCAACGATTATTAGTGCAACAAACATTGCAAAAATAAATAGCAGTATTGATGCCCTAAGAAAGATTCCCGGAGTGACAGACAGCAATACAGTCATTATCCTAAGAAAAATTATCTAAAAACGACTTTCGTTTCAATGTTTCATTTTATGACTATATTAGGATCAATATTGCCTATATTTAACTAAATTAGTACAAATATGTTTATATCATCAATTTATGATACGATTTCAGTAATGGTAAAACCAAATCACTATGCAGACATCTACAACGCATATGAAAAGAATCCAAAGAGGATAAGAATCCTAGACAGTACCTTGCGAGAAGGTGAGCAACACCCCGGCGTCTCGTTTACAAACAAGCAGAGGATTCAGATTGCATGGATGCTTGATTATTTTGGCGTTGATCAGATAGAGATCTCACCAATAGTCTCAAATGATCACGTAGAGGCAACAAAGACAATTATCAAGCAGGGCCTAAGGGCAGACATTGTAGCGCATGGTAGAGCACTAAAGCAGGACATAGATATTGCGCTAGACTGTGATGCAAAAAGTTGTGCGGCATATCTTGGAATTTCAGATATTCATCTAAAAGACAAGTTGCGAATTTCAAGAGAGGACGCACTTTGCAGGGCAGTAGAGACAGTAGAATACGCAAAGTCTCATGGACTTGAGATCAGATTTACAGTGGAGGATGGTAGCAGGGCAGATCCAAAATTCTTG
Organism: Nitrosopumilus sp. UBA526; assembly: GCA_002506665.1. Classification (GTDB taxonomy): domain Archaea; phylum Thermoproteota; class Nitrososphaeria; order Nitrososphaerales; family Nitrosopumilaceae; genus Nitrosopumilus. The sequence continues at coordinate 15,221 of DAXZ01000065.1, forward strand.
CTACAGGTCTGCAAGGCAATAGAAGAGGCCGGAGTAGATAGAATAAGCCTTCCAGATACTGTCGGAATTTTACGCCCAGTTGGGATGTATAATTTTGTTAGCAAGGTCAGAGCAGTAACAAGTGTACCACTAGATGCACATGTTCACAACGATATTGGTCTTGCAGTTGCAAACGCATTTGCCGCATGTGATGCAGGAGCTGAGCAGATTCATACCACCATTGACGGTATCGGGGAGAGAACGGGGATTCCACCACTTGCAGAGATCTCAGTAGCATTGACTTATCTGTACAAGTCACCAAATGATTTCAAGTTGGATATGCTGCAAGACATGTCAAGGTTGATTGAGGCATACACATCAATCCAGCCATATGACTCTAAACCCATTGTGGGCTCATCAGCATACAAGCACAAGGCAGGAACACACCTTGCTGCAATTCTTAGAAATCCGGCAGCATACGAGCCAATTCCTCCAAGGGATGTGGGAAATAGGAGGAGAATAGTGTTCGGAGAACTAGCCGGCAAGACCGGTGCTGCATATCTTATGTCATTGTTAGGATTGAAAAAAGATGACGAGGGTGCAAAGGCAGTTGCAGCTGGGTTGAAGAATCTCAGAATGGGTGATCTCATAGAGATTCCCCTAAATGACAAGCTAGAAGAGCAGATGTCAGGGTCTTAGATTTTATTTACTTGGCCACAGATGACTGGTACTTTTTTTGTGTGTATCGTTTTACAAAAATTAATTTTTGGGAATTTATTAGTTGCATGAGATATTTTAGAGAATAATCTATATTCTGTATTGTCTTTTTGTACATGAAAATGTTTTAATTTTAATTCTCTACAAAATGGTTTA
>DAXZ01000004.1 GCA_002506665.1 Nitrosopumilus sp. UBA526
ATGTCATTAGATAAGACCCGATTAACAGAATTTTTGCAAGTTATAGGCAAGAAATTATCCCGAAAAATCACGCTTGTGGCTGTAGGAGGGACGGCGCTTACACTACTAGACCTAAAGCAGTCAACTGAAGATATAGATTTTGTAATACCACATGGCGAGGATTTTGATGAATTTATCAGAGTAAAAGATGCCACACCTCATGGTCTTAGGATAGATGTTTGGCCAGATGGAATGGTCTTTAGTACAATGCTTCCAGATGATTATCTGACAAAGTGTATTCTATCAGATATAAAACTAGAAAATATCAAACTATATTCTCTACATCCACTAGATGTTGTAATGACAAAGATTGGAAGATTAAATGATAGAGACAGGGCAGACATAACAAATTGTATGAAAAAATACAACATAACCAAAGAACAGATAAGACAACGAGCAACTCAGATCAAAGTTGCAGGGTCAGAAGAGGCATATGATGTCAATTTACATGTCGTATTGAATACTGATTTTGATTAGATTATACTCGGTATAATGGTGTACCTTAATATTATGAAAGTGTGCTTTTGTGGTAATGAAAAGATGTCCTTCCTGTAAAAGCAAAAACATTGCACATTATGTGTATGGACTTCCCGCAAGTGATAAATGGAAAGAAATCAAAAAGGAGGTCGACGCAGGAAAGATAAAACTAGGAGGGTGTATGATTGGGCCCTCAGGATGGGATCCAAAGTGGAAATGCAATGATTGTGGCCGAATTGGAGGGAATATGATTTATGATGATTATTTCAAGGCGATGAAAAAGTGTCCACACTGTCAAAGTAAAAACATTGCAGAGTATGTGTATGAACCGGTCATGATGGATAAAAAAATGAAAAAGAAATTAGATGATGGAAAGATAATCATCCAAAGTGGTGATCCGCCATCAGAACCTCGCAGAAAATTCAAATGCAATGATTGCCCTCTTGTTTGGAATCCAGAAGATTATGGTGTTGATTCTAGGAATAAAATCTCCATACATTAATGATTGTAGCCACATGATGTCAATTTACATGTCGTATTGAATACTGATTTTGATTAGATTGTACTGTGTGTGTGTAAGGGTATCTTAATATTATGAAAGCCTGCGTTTGTGTTGATGAAAAAGTGTCCTTCCTGTAAAAGTGAAAACATTGCAGAATATTTGTTTGGACTTCCTATGGAGAATGAAGAACTCTGGAAGGCGGTAGACGCTGGAAAGATAATCTTGGGAGGATGTTGTGTGGGTCCAGGTGACCCAGAGTGGGAATGCAATGACTGTGGCCGAATCGGAGGAAATGCAATGTATGATAATTATTTCAAGGCGATGAAAAAGTGTCCACACTGTCAAAGTAAAAACATTGCAGAGTATGTATATGAACCTGTCAAGATGGATAAAAAAATGAAAAAGAAGATAGATGATGGAAAGATAATCATCCAAAGTGGTGATCCGCCATCAGAACCTCGCAGAAAATTCAAATGCAATGATTGCCCTCTTGTTTGGAATCCAGAAGATTATGGCATTGAGTCTGGGAATAAAATCTCCATACATTAATGATTGTAGCCACATGATGTCAATTTACATGTCACATTGAATGCTGATTTTGATTAGAGTGTACTTTGTGTGTAAGGGTATCTTAATATTGAGAAAGCATGCTTTTGTGTTGATGAAAAAATGTCCTGCCTGTAAAAGTAAAAGCATTGCACAATATGTTTATGGATATGGTTTTTATTTATATTCCCTCAGAGATAAAGAAACCCAAAAAAAGATAGAGGAAGGAAAGATAATCTTGGGAGGGTGTAGTATGTATCCAAATTTAGAACCAGAGTGGAAATGTAATGACTGTGGACTAACCACGCGTCCTTTGTATCAGATGGAAAGATGTCCATCCTGTAAAAGTGAAAACTATACAGAATATTTTTATGACTTTTCTAATGATAAATGGGAAGAAAAAGGCGAGAGAAAGAAAGGCATTACAAAGTACAACAAATGGGCATGCAATGATTGTGACCGTACTTGGGGGCCTATAAATAAAATAACTGATAAAATAAAGAAGGAATTCGCCCCACAAAAATCAAAGGACTAAGACCTCTTTTGGTAGATACTGCTACCTTAATATTGAGAAAGCATGCTTTTGTGTTGATGAAAAAATGTCCTTCCTGTAAAAGTGAAAATATTGCACAATATAGTTATGGACTTCCGGGTAATTGGGAAGAAATCAAAAAAGAGATAGACGCTGGAAAGATAATCTTGGGAGGATGTTGTGTGAGTCCAGGATTAGACCCAGAGTGGAAATGTAATATTTGTGGCCGAATCGGAGGGGGGGTTTATGATGTCCATTATGAGATGAGAAAAGAATGCCCATCATGTCAAAGTAAAAACGTTGCAGAATATGTTTATGGAGATCCTAATGATGATAAATGGAAAGAAATCCAAAAGCAGATTGACAAGGGAAAGATAAGACTAGGAGGTAGTGATTCATCACTAGAATCTCACAGAAAGTGGGCATGTATTGATTGTGAGAAAAAGTGGGGGGTTGAAGATTAAAATTATTGGTTTGAGAAGAAAATCAGAGCACAAATATCAAAGAACTAAAAGACCTCTTTTGGCCGATACTCTCCAAACACCTCTCGAAACACGTTGCTTATCTCACCAGTTGTAGCATACGCCTTTGCAGCAGAGACAATATAGGGCATTAAATTCTCATCACCCTCAGCGGCCTTTTGCATTGCATCTAGTGCTTTGCCCAGCTTTTTACCATCTCGATTAACACGCAGTTTCTTTAGTGCCTTTTTTTGCTGAATCTCAATTTTACCGTCAATTCGCAACAGTTCTGGAGGCTCTTCAACATCCACATACTTGTTTACCCCGACAATAATCCTGTCAGCATTGTCTGCCTCCTTTTTGAGGCGGTATGCATTGGCGCGTATCTCTGACTGAAAGAATCCCCGCTCAATTGCCTTGACTGACCCGCCCATCTTTTGAATCTTTTTGAGATACATCCATACACCGTCCTCCATATTATCACACAACTCTTCCAGATAGTACGAGCCGGCAAGCGGGTCTACGGTCTTTGTGATTCCACTCTCATGTGCTACAATCTGCTGTGTTCTAAGCGCAATCTTGGCTGATTCCTGTGTGGGAAGCGCAAGGGCCTCATCTCTGGAATTTGTATGAAGTGACTGTGTACCTCCGGCAACTGCTGCCATCGTCTGTATTGCGACGCGTACAATGTTGTTGTTTGGCTGCTGTGCAGTAAGTGATTCCCCGCTGGTCTGTGTATGGAATTTCAACTGCAGTGAGCGAGGGTTTTTTGCATGAAACATCTCTTTGAGAATCTTGGCATAGATTTTGCGTGCAACCCGGAACTTTGCAACCTCCTCAAAGAACTCGATGGTACAACAAAAGAAAAACGACAGACGTGGTGCAAAGTCGTCGATTTGCAATCCCCTATCAAGACATGTCTGAATGTATGCAATGGCATTAGCCAGTGTAAATGCAACTTCTTGGGTTGCAGTACAGCCGGCTTCCCGCATGTGATAACCTGATATAGATACAGGATACCATGATGGGACGTGTTTTGCACAATACTCTATGACATCGCCAATTAACCTCATAGACGGCTGTGGAGGATAGATGTAGGTGTTTCTTGCAATGTACTCTTTGAGGATGTCGTTTTGTGTGGTGCCACGCAGTTCATTACTCTTGAATCCCTGTGACTCGCCTACTGCGATATAGTATGCAAGTAATGTGGATGCAGTAGAGTTTATGGTCATTGATGAACTCACCTTGCCTAGAGGAATTCCGTCAAATGCTGTCATCATATCACGGATAGATGATATTGATACGCCCACTTTGCCCACCTCGCCTTCTGCCTGTGTCGAGTCAGGGTCATAGCCAATCTGGGTTGGCAGGTCAAATGCCATACTGAGGCCGGTCTGTCCCTTGTCCAGCATAAACTTGAACCGCTCATTTGTAAGCTTTGCATCGCCGAATCCAGAGTACTGCCGCATAGTCCAGAACCGGTCTCGAAACATCCCGGGATGAATCCCGCGGGTAAAGGGGTACTTTGCGGCATCTTCGGCAGGTCTCGTTTTAGACTTTAGATATATCCGCTTTACTAGAAAATTAGAATCTGTAAAAAACTTTGCAGGTTTTGTTCTCTTTGTCATATAATCACTTTAACAGATGCTTTGTAATCTTTGCGCCAGCTTGGATGGGGTCAATGTCTTTTGATTCTAATTGCTTTAGATATCTTGCAAATGTCCTGTCAGATACAAACATCTCATCAATCATCTCTTTAATGTTATTTAAAACAATATCTCTTAGTTCTGCCCCTAGTCTTTGGGCATTGTCATCTTTGGACTTTGCAGATGCCATCATCTTCTTTAGGGTCTTTGCAAATACCGCAATCCCCGAGTTTCTCTTGACTGATGTCTTGAGAATTATAGGATTTTTCACAGTGTCTCCGATATAGTCACGGACCGCATCAAAGAGCTGGTTTGCGCCGCCCAGGTCACTCTTGTTGACAATATAGATATCCCCAATCTCAGTCTGGCCTGCCTTGATTGTCTGTATGCTGTCACCGGTATTTGGATTAAAAACAACAACTGTAATGTCTGCGATATTTGATATCTCAACGTCTGTCTGTCCTGCACCGACACTCTCAATTATTATCGGATCAAACCCGGAATACTCTAAAACCCTAATGCTGTTTCGCAGGGATGCAGATACCGCACCAGTAGCCCCGCGAGATGCTATACTGCGAATAAATATTCCCAAATCCGTCAACTCGTTCATCCTGAGCCTGTCACCGAGAATGGCACCACCGGTAACATGACTTGTTGGGTCAACTGCCAGTACAGCAGGTTTTGTATCGAGTTTTTTTAGGGCAAGAACAGTCTTGTTTATCAGCGAACTCTTGCCAGAGCCGGCAGATCCTGTGATTCCAATTATTACAGAGTTGCCACTAGATTGAAATATCTGCTTTACTAGTTTCCGGGATTCGACATCATTGTTCTCAATTATGCTGATTGCCTTTGCAATAGCTCCGCGTCTACCTTTTTTGAGGTCGTCTAATAGTTTCATTATAGGGTTAATTATTTAGAGGCGCAATAAAATCTTGTGTGTTATAGTGTTGCATATATCACAGGAGGGGCAGGCTCGCCGGCAAGATGAATCTCGGTCTTTAATTGAATTGTACCTAGTTCCTTGTGGTCAATTTCTAATACTATTGGATGAACCTTCCAGCCATACTTTGGAATGCTCGGAAAAGGTATCGTCTCTGTAAATTCCGAGTCTGAGAATGTCTTTTGAAATGACTCGTCCATTCCCAAAATCTCCAGTATTACGGTATTGGTATTCTCTGTCAAATCTTGATATGACACTATGACGTTGCCCTCCTCATATACGGCATCTAGCTTGAACGTCTCTCGAAGGTCATCCTCATCAGACGTCCCGCTTGTCAGTAATGCAAGAGCTATAATGGTAAATACGCCAAGAAATATTGGAGGACCTAGTCTAGCCATCTCTGAACTCTCTTCTCATGCGTCTGAGGAATTTAGAGTTTATCCTTATTCTCTCAAGTGTCTGTGACTGTGTGCG
>DAXZ01000072.1:0-4224 GCA_002506665.1 Nitrosopumilus sp. UBA526
CGAAAGTTATGCACGATTTTTTGGTGTTGCATATATGATCAAACAGATCCCCACTCTGGTGGATAATCCCAAGTTCTACATATTATTTGGACAAAATTGGCAACATCGTACCTACATCACGACCGTAATGCCACTAGCATTATATCATATCGTTGGTTTTGGTATGATTTAATGAATTATGCGACAAAGTACCCATTATCAAAAGGTTATAAGATTGTGTAATTCAAAACTAGGTGTGATAATGATATGAGTGAATGGTCAGTTTGGAAGAAGTTTTCATCTGAAACAATTTCCGCGCCTAGTAGCGCAGGAGTCTATCAATTAGGTGCACCAGATAATATCGATTATATTGGAGAAAGCGTGAATATTCAAAGACGACTGAACGAGCATCGTAGAGAAGATTGCACTAAACATGCTGAAGAATTCTGTTATCTTGAAACACCAAACCATGAATCTAGAGAAAAAACCCTGTTAAATGAATACAAATCAAAACATGGCAGATTCCCTAAATGTAATGATCGATTATAATAACTGATTTAGAACCAAATAAATCAATTTTATCAATAACACTGAATCAAAACAACGTTCTGTGTTATCCTTCTAAAGAATCTTGTCGAAATGTATGCTCAGACTAGCTTTCTGACACTCATGATTATGATGGCGGGTGTAAGAAAATACATTCCAATATTTAGTGCAACTATACCTAAAACATAACTAATCAGTGCACTTTCAGAATCAATGTTTTCATGATCCAAAATTGTAAATGATATCATGGCCGGTGTAATTAACAGTCTAATTGTCTCTTTAAACACTATATTCTCTCGTTCCCAATCAGCAATTGTAGGCGAAAATGAATAATAGAAATTATTTACTGCATGCATCACCTCTCCTCCAGATTCTGTTTCATACATCTTGCCTCTTATCTCTCTGAGATTTTGAATCTCTGATGCAAGTTCTGTACCATATGTTGCAGTTGCAATTAGACAACCTCCACCATCATCTGTAGCCAAGTCATCAGAACTTTTTGTTGAAATTTCCTGCCTCTGTTCTATCATATCATCTTGCTCTGTATTTTCTTCAAGAAACGTTATCTCTTGTGAAAAAATACCTATTTTGTATGCCGAATCAGTCTCTATCCAATTCAGTCTAATCTTAACGTCATCTATAGTCACTTCTGCCTGAGCCTGATCTGCATCTCTACTATCCCTCAACAAAATACTATGTGTAGGTAAACCGTCACAGCATTTTGGAACCAGTGCTTGTCTTATGTGATTGTGAATATCATCAGCGGTATCTGTCTGTCGCAAGCCAGTATATACCGTAGACGAAATAATTCGAGAAATTTCTTCATTTCCATATAATATTAGTGCACCAAGCACTGATTCATCTTTAATGTTGATTATCTCAAACGTGGTCTTTTTTGGCTCGCCAATACTTTCTACTCCATTTGTAATCAAATATCTGGAATCTAATGATTCTACAAACAGATATGATAGTCTTTCTAGGATATCATCTCTATCATTAATTGATTTTAGTTTGTTAGTAGTCTTTAGATCTTTATATTCAGAACTATCAAATATAGACGCTATTTCTATGGTAACCCATCCAGTATTGTATGTATTCAAGTTTGTTAAATTCATGTCTATAGTTTTTGAATTCAGTAGACCTGACTGTCTATAGTAATATGCAGTAAACAAAGTATCTATCTCTATAGTATTTTCAACGACTTTGTCACGATATATCTGTGTGTTGATTTTATTTGCTACAAATACATTCTCTTTTATTCCCGTCCTAAACGTATCATCAATACTAGCAAATGTTATCTCACCATATGCGGGGGTTCCGGCAAACATGCTTCCAAATATGAGATCTGTTGGCATGACAAAAAACATCATTGGCTCAAACTCTGCCAAATCAAATTGTACTGGTTCAAGTTTCTTTTCAAATTCACCTCTTTCAGAACTAGCTAGTTTTACGGTCCTATCAAATGTTACAACAGTTCCTGAAATATCTATAACTGTATACTTGATCCAGATTAGCTTGTCTATGTCAAATCCATATTTCTCTGTAAATTGTCTCTCTAGTTCTATCTCTAGCGGTTCGACGAGTTTGTCCATCTCACCATATCCTTTAGACGATATTGTCACTTTGTATTTTATCTCCTTTCCAACTTCAAATCCTATTTGTGCTTCGGGTTCTGCATATGACAAAGTGGTGATAGAACTTGTGAATAATGCCAAAAACAAAGTCATCAAGATAATTCTTAACATGTTATGCTCTTTTTACTACACTAATTATATTTTACCATTTGTTGGAATCCTTACTCTCTATTTTTGACGCTTGGACAGCAGTATGACCTAGATTGATACTGATAAGAAAAAAATCTCCATATTCCATCAAACTCATTCATCTTATTTATTAACTAGAAAAACATAATGTATGATATGGCCAAGAAAACACAAACTCCAAATGATCAACGCTCTATGGTAAAAAACCCAGGAACTAGAGAATATACTAAAAACCAAGACAACAGAAGCAATCAATTAAATCCAAACCGCAAAAAATAATTCCAGAGAAACAATTTTTCCACACTATCATCTAGAATATTCTTTGCAAGATTTCCATATGGCTACACACAACGATACAGTCCAGAAAATTTTTTGGATATATCAACAGAGCATGCAGGCAAACAATACATCAAAAACAATATCTAGGAGAACAATAAACACAAATCAATTTGAGACTAGCATTCTGCCTTGCCTTGCTATTTATCATAGTACCTAGCTCATTTGCAGAACTAGACCTCTCAACAAACAGCAAGGTCTACGCACCAGAGCACAGCTTGCAAATATACGGCAAAGGACTGCCAGGTGAATCACTAATAATTCGGGTCTTTGCGCCTGACGAGTCGATTGCAAAGTTTGATCAGATAATCACAAACGAGGACGGCTCGTTTAACTATGCGCTACTTACATGGCCTGAACCATCGACAGATTTCTCATACGGCACATACACAGTAGAGGTACTCAGTACAGAACAAGACGGTGCATCACAACGAGTTGATGTAAAGTTCTCATCTACAACAGACCTGATTGATGTGCCAGTGGAGCGGCATGTAAATGCCCTGGTTTTTGCGCCAGAGACTGCAGCAATAAGCCAGCCACTGCGAGTATTTGTCCAGACCACAAGTGACGGTCTCTTGATAGGAAACGAACCCACAGAGCTGTTGGGAACAACACATGTTCATACACCTTCTGGAATATCAGTAACCCTGGCAAACTCTTTCAAGACACTACACCAGGGACTCTACTATGTAGACTATACTCCGATAGAGGAGGGGACACATGTATTTCACATCATTGCGTTTAGTCAGGGTACGACCTCACATGGTTCGGCAGCTACCAATGTTCTAAGCCAGGACATTGGAGGAATCTCTGATCAGATAGAGAGACTAAACTCTGTACTAGATGAGACTGCACGCGAGCTTGATATATTAAAGTCTGATATCAAGGGCTTTGACACCACCTTAAAGTATGCAAGCAGCCAGATAGATGACAACATTGGAACATTTGCACTCTCTGCAAAATCAATCAGCGAATCGTCTGCCCAGCTCAACGCATTACTACTGCCAATCATTGCATCTGTAGGCCTGATTGTAGCGCTACAGATTGCAATTCTAGCTAGAAGATAGTTATATAATAACACAAAAAGACCAAACTAACTGATGCCCACGGCGGCTATTTTATTTCTCATACTGCTCATCTCTACTGCAATGACTATATCATATGGTATGATTCCAGTTGATCTGCAAAATATATCATCATACCCCAATCATACATTTGACTCGGATATTATATCATTTGACTCTGATTTCTTTACAAAAAACAATCTAAACCGATATGTAATATTTGATAATACACAACGAGGATTCACAGTCTCTGTAATGTCAGAGAACAAAGCTGCATCACTTGCCTCACAAGGATATACAGTAATCCGAGACCATAAACTAGACTTTCACTCTATGGATGCCTCAAGGATTGGTGATATCACACACGCAAACCAGGCAAAGACAAAGTATGGCTCGACAGGAAACAATACCATAATTGCAATAGTAGATACCGGCGTTGATTTCTCAAATCCAGACATCAGACACTCTGTTGCACGGGACAAGACAGGCCATCCAATAATGCTTGACCCTGACGGACAGGGAATTATACTGACCAA
>DAXZ01000072.1:4306-5418 GCA_002506665.1 Nitrosopumilus sp. UBA526
CAAGACGGCAAGGGAAGTGACATACCAATCTACAACTCTTTTTATCCTGAATTTGGATTATCACCCATCTTTAATGGAACACTTGAAACTGACATAAAGATAGGCAATAACAACAGAGACTATATCAAATCAAAGAGCGGCATATATCATCTCGGAGTAATTTATCAGGGCGGCGTACAAATTCAAGTAGTACCAGTACTAGTTGTCGACTCGTATACTCCGGGCATATATGATACGATAATACCTGATCTGAGTACCTCCTGGCTGGATTACACTAGATTTGAGCTAGATGAGGAACCTAACTATGACTTTGACTTTACTGATGAAAAACCTTTGATACTTGGAAGCGGAAATGAATTTCTGGTATATGACTCTGATGGTGATGGACGAGATGATTACACTGCCGGAGCATTTGGCGCACAGGTACTTGACTTGTATGGTGTAATACGTGGCAACTCTACTGATATAGCCGAGTATGTGCAGGCAGTAAACGGCACACTATTACCACCACTTGACCCTGACGGCGAGTTCTTTGGTATAATGACTGACTTTGTAGGACACGGCACCCTGAGTGCTGCATCCATTGTTTCACGGGGGCAGGAGACGTACGATATCTACAACAACTCTAAAAAATACACCATTACCGGAGTCGCACCTGATGCCAAAATAATACCTGTAAAATCCCTGTGGTTTGGAGATACCATATATGGCTGGCTGTGGTCTGCTGGATTTGAGAATCAGAACAATACTTGGCAGTTCTCAGGCAAGCCTAGGGTAGATATAATATCAAACAGCTGGGGCGTGGCAAACTTTCCCTCCTTTGATGCAGTACCTGGAATGGATATCATATCACTGATGATGAGCGTACTTGCAACACCTCATTCCATACATGATGACTATCCCGGAGTTACCATGGTATCGAGCGCGGGAAACTCTGGACATGGATATGGCACCATGGGACTGCCAAACACATCACCGTTTGGAATATCTGTAGGTGCTGCGACAAACAATGTATTTGTGGGGTATGGCCCGTTCAAAGACCAGCCGAGATTTGGAAACACGACATCACATTACAATGACATGGTTGATTTCTCAAGCCGAGGGCCTGGCCC
>DAXZ01000063.1 GCA_002506665.1 Nitrosopumilus sp. UBA526
CAGACAGGCTATGGAACATCTGCAACGCTATTTGGAATGCCTGACTATGGATTCATAGGTGCCGCAGAAACCGTAGAGAATGCCAGAAGAATCTGCAGGGCAGTATCAGTACCAGTTATCGTAGATTCTGATACGGGATACGGAAATGCACTAAGCGTATGGAAGCTGGTAAAAGAGTTAGAGGCGGCAGGGGCATCAGGGATGTTCCTAGAAGATCAGAGATGGCCCAAGCGATGCGGACACATGCAAGGAAAAGAAGTAGTCTCGCAAGAAGAATATACCGAAAAATTATCAGCGGCAGTTGATGCAAGGGAGAGCAGGGACTTTGTCATTGTTGCAAGAACAGATGCAAGAGCAACCAAGGGGCTAGACGAGGCAATTGAGCGCGGACAGCAAAACAAAAAGACAGGAGCCGATGCAGTATTTGTCGAAGCCCCGAGAACCATAGAGGAGATGAAAAGAATAGGAAGAGAGATCAAATCCCCACTAGTTGCAAATATGATTGAGGGCGGAGCCACGCCGCTGAGTTCTGCCAAGACACTAAGTAATATGGGATTTAACATAATTCTATACCCACTGTCTGTCCTGTATGCAAATGCGTTTGCAACCATGAACATACTTGCAGAACTAAAAAAGACTGGCAGCACCACAAAGCACCGACAAAAAATTATAAGTTTTGATCAGTTCAATGACCTAGTCGAGCTCTCAAAGTATAGGGAGATGGAGGCAAGGTATGAAAAAATCAAAAAGATGAAATAAAAATTTGCAAGTACGGTTAACTTGTGTTTCGCTTTACTTCAATTTCTATTGTCGAAACATTTCTAGTTTTGCCGTCTTGTGACTCTAGTGATTCAGAGCCAATCGTGATCGTTCCGACAGAATAGCCTGCATTCTCTCGCTTTCTTGCGATTATCTGAGCCACATCAACGGCACGTCCTATGCTGAATCCTCTAGCCTTGATGGTGACAGAAGGCAAGTTTGCCAATTGAATTAGCGTGGATGTCACATAAGCCATCAATGGTTTCTTACCAATGAATACGGTGTCCCGGGTTTCATTTGACATGTTGTGGTTGGTATTTAAGGATAATTTAAAGCTAAACGGGCGTTTCTGAATAAGATGGAATAATTATTAACCAGAAAGAAGAAATCTGCTTGAGAATTTGGGGAATATTTCAAAAGTTTTAGAATCAGGAAGCAGTGAGGAAAAGATTCATGTCCTTGAGGGCTTGGATGACACCGTAAATCCCAGAGACCTGGAGGAGATAGTTTTGAGACTAGATGATGAGGATATCAGGGTCAGAGGAGAGGCGTTTTGCCTGCTTGTATCAAACAAGAACGAGATTTCAGAAATTTTAATTGATAGTCTGAGTGCCGCAAGCAAAAACATCAGGGGTTTTGGATCACTAGTACTAGCAAATAGGGACGAGACTGTAGCAATTCCAAACATAACAAGACTTGCAAAGGACAAAGACTCTATGGTCAGGTCATGTGCACTAGGGGCACTAGGACATCTAAAGGCCACCGAGGCAAAAGATGTTTTCCTTGAGGCGTTGTCTGATTCGGATATAGAGACAAGAAAGAGTGCACTTTGGGCAGTTGTTGATTTGGAGATCAGAGTTTCAAAAGAGATGATCAACAAAATACTCACCGAGGGAGACTCTGAGATAAAAGAGATGATCTCAGTGTTAAGAGAAAAGAGTTGACATGCAGATAACAGTTTAATTTGACTGGCATGTAAACTGCAAGTTCCCAATATTACTGACTCGACATACTTGTGCTTTCTGGACATCAGACTTTGCACAGATCTTGTGATCCAAATCTTTTTTGGATGTGATTTACGTACTAACTACCCGCTAGGTATTTGGAGAAGTTATGCAACAAAATTAGACAACTGCTTACTTGGTAAATGTGGGTTATGTAATAATGACAAGATCTTGTCAAGATTTTTATCATATGTGGTAAAAGCACAATTGTGTCAGCTCAAAAAACCCATAACAAACAAAGAAGACAAAAGATGGAAATTCCACGCCCTTCAGTAGTATCACTATTCACATGCGGAATGGGCCTTGATATCGGGTTTGAAAAAGCTGGGTTCTCCACAAGATATGCTAACGATATTACGAGGTTTGCCTGTGAAACCATAAGGACAAACAAACCAGACGTGTCATGTGATGAGGGAGACATAACAGACATAGCGTCAGCAGAAATACTCAAAAGGGCCTCGTTGAGGCGCGGACAGGTCGACGTAATTATAGGTGGCCCACCATGTCAGTCATTTTCAACTGCAGGTAGGAGAAGAGGGTTTAATGATAAAAGGGGCTTTGCCCTATTGCAGTACCTGAGAATAATCAACGATCTCAGACCTAATTTCTTTGTATTTGAAAATGTGCCCGGCATAGTATCTGCTGCCAAAAAACATGTATCATTTTATGATCGCATGACAGATTCTAGCAAGATTACCAAGGCCCAAAAATACGGGTCTCTGTTCGAGGAGGTCATAGCTGAATTCCACAAGATAAGTGGTTACAAGATAGAGTGGAGATTGCTCAACGCTGCAGATTATGGTGTGCCACAAAAGAGAAAGAGGTTCATTCTCATAGGATCCAAATCAACGGATCCATCTCTGGTCTTCACGGAGATTGAGAACTCGGCACGGTTCGCCGACCCGAAAAATGCAGACAAACTCGGGAAAAAACTTTGGAAAACACTCAAGGATGCTCTAGAAGGCCTTGACGACACAGAAAAAGAACAGGTAAACTTTCCTAGATGGGGAAAGTATCTCAAACATATACCTCCGGGAGGATGCTGGGTGGATTTACCTACAAGGCTCAAAAAAATTGCTATGGGAGGGGCAGCAGACTCGTCTGATCCAAGAAAAAAGGGCAAGCAGGGAGGACGCCGTGGATTTTATCGCAGACTGTCATGGAATGCACCGGCACCTACACTTGTAACATCTCCAACACAGCTTGGAAGCTGTATATGCCATCCGGACGAAGACCGTCCACTTACTGTAAAAGAATATTCTAGAATACAGGGATTCCCTGATTCATGGAACTTTGTAGGATCCACGTCACAAAAATATCGTATGATTGGAGAGGCTGTGCCGGTGGAGTTGGCCAAAACCATTGCCGCTGCCATCAAGAAACATATGTAATCATTCAAAAATATGATTGCGTCAGATGTGAAGTGTGTTTGTGTTATGAAATAAATTAGACGCCAGAAATCACATTCATAAATTTATCCTAGATGGAATAGATCATAAAATCAGGTTTAGATAAACATCACAATATAATCGCGGTTATTGATATTTTGTCCCAATTCAGTAAGATGCCATTAGGATAAAGGCTAGTTTGATAGATTGTAATAATTTGAAATAGAAATATGCTTGTAATTTCTCCTTTTTCAACCTAGTATTTCGAATATTGGGTAAAACCCGTTATTGTGGACGTGGTCAACTATGAATCTAGCTTAGCATGATCTGAAAATAATTTAATGCATAATTTTATGGAATCACTATCCAGTTTCAAAAACTCGAAAAAATATTTTATAAATCGTCGATAGTGATCTCACGTTGTTTCGTCTAGGAACGGGGCCACATCCAAGAATCATTGTTGTGTTGATTCATAGTACATTTCCGTGTAAAACTTGAGAACCAATAAAATAGTGGACCGGAAGGGATTTGAACCCTCGATCCGATGCATGCCATGCACCTATCCTACCAGACTAGACGACCGGCCCAATAATCAGAGATCTGATTGAGATGTGTTTTTCAAATTGGGTATTAACGTTTAGCGATTTGTGCTATTACGGACACACCAGTCAACACAATATATTTAACCTTGCAAATGCTGATTGAATCGTTATGGTTGTAGATAACAAGGCAACGGTCACATATGTCCAATTATTAAAAGAAGATCTTATAATTATTAGATTGGTTCCAAAGGAGGGATCTATTCCAGAATACAAGGCAGGTCAGTTCATCACGTTGGGACTTGCAAACCCAGTTGAGAATGGAAAGATAGTCAGACGGGCATACTCTATTGCATCTCATCCAGAAAACAAGGACTATGTCGAGCTAGTCGTCAGATGGGTAAGAAAACCACTTCCCGGCAGACTTACTACGCAGATATTTGGCATAAAGGAAGGAGATGAGATTCTCTGGCTAAAGCCCACAGGAAGAGCTTTGCTTATCAATGACGAGTTACCAAACGGAGAGAAAGATAACAGAAGGATGGTCTGTATCGGCGGAGGAACAGGTCTTGCGCCATTTGTCAGTTTTGCACAACATCTCCATGACATAGGAGACAAGAGAGAGATAGTGGTTTTGCACGGGGCAAGCTATGTTGATGAACTAAGCTACAAGGATCTGCTAACTAGCCTAGAAAATGACAGTATTGCCAGAGGCAAGGAGGAATGGAACTTTAAGTACAGGGCTGCAATCAGCAGGCCGCAGGAATGGTTTAACAGGTCATGGGCCGGACAGGTAGGCAGAGTAGAGACATTCCTAAGACCAAGGGACGGGGGACTCTCGCCATTAGAGGAGCTAGTCGGAGACAAGATAACCAAAGAGAATACAATGTTCTATGTGTGTGGTTGGCAGGGAACCATAGATGGTGTAATGGACTTTTTGAATCCCAAGGGCTTTGTAACTGAGCACGGCAAACGCGAGGATGGGAGCTTTGAGGTCAAATACGAATCGTATGGATAGGGTTTTTAAAATCAACCTAGTCAAAGTGAGTTAGTTGATTACGGCACTTTATCTTGCACACCTAAATCCGGTTACAAGCGCACATGTAGAGATCATTACAGAACTAAGAGAGCAGGCAGACATAGTCAAGGTGATGCCAGTAGTATTTAGGGACAAAGGCCTGGAGATCAACAGCAAGAGTTTTCCGTTTAGTTTTGAGACCAGAAAGAGTATGCTCAAATCCGTCTTTGGGGATACAGTCAAGATAACAGATGATTATGCATTTGACTCGCCGTTTAAGAAATACCTGCCGCCGCTACTCAGACGGAGGTCATGGAGACTACGAAGGCAGATTCTTGACGGAGTGGAGGGCGATTTTTTCTCATATACCGGGGACAAGGCAGAAGGATACATGCTAAGGATGTACAGACTAAAACCAAAGATAGGTGAGAGAAAGCATCTCTCTGCAACATCAGTCAAAGAGAGGCTGTACGATGCAGCACTTGAGAAAGAGTCATCGTGGAAAGAAGATGTCCCAGAGAGCATAATTAGAATAATCGAGAAGGACTGGAATACAATCAAGAGATTTGCAGACAGCAAAGACCAGACTACAAGGATTGCAGGAATGAAGTTTCCCAAGGAAGGATATTCCCAATAGAGATTAATACACACTAGATAAAATTCCCAACATGGTATCTGATCTCACAAAGTATGTCTGGTTTAACGGAGAGTATGTCCTTGCAAAAGATGCCAGGGTTCCAATAACCACGCATGCCATCCATTACGGCACATCAGTCTTTGAGGGAATCAGGACGTATTGGAACGGACAAGACCTCAACGTGTTCAGACTAGATGATCATGTAAAGAGGTTTAGAAGATCAGGCCAGTTTTATGACATTTCACTTGATTTCTCAGACAGCCAGATAATTGATGCAGTTACAGGCATTTGCAGAAAAAACGAGATAACCGAGTCCTGCTATATCAGGCCGTTTTATTTTGTAGGCGAGTATGGAATAAATCTCCATGTAACAAAAGATGCACCAACAAACGTTGCAATCTTTACGCTTCCACTAGGTGACCTGTTTAGCAAGGACGGGATTACAGCAACAGTCGTATCCTGGAGAAAGTTCTCTGATGCGTCCACGCCTCCTCAGGCAAAGATGGGCGGAAACTATCTAAATTCCATCATAGCCACACAAGAGGCAAAGCGGCGGGGGGTAGATGAGGCAGTACTGCTTGACCAGAACGGGAACGTTAGTGAGGCGCCCGGCGAGAACATATTTATCGTAAGGGACAGTCAGGTGCTGACTCCGACTATTGCGTCATCCATACTAGAGGGAATTACCCGTGATGTAGTTATCAGGATATGCAAAGACCTTGGCATAGATGTAGCAAAGCGAGACATTACAAGAAGTGAGCTTTTAGCAGCTGATGAGATCTTTCTGACAGGTACAGCGGCTGAGATTATTCCGGTTATAGAGATGGATTCAAAAATTGTAGGGGACAAAAAACCCGGAGACATTACAAAAAAGATGATGGTAGAATATTCAAAGATAGTAATGGGAGAAAATTCAAAGTATTCCCATTGGCTGACAGGAGTATATTAGATTGAGAATTGTTCAGATTGGCATAGGGGGATGGGGCAAGAACCATGTTAGAATTTTATCGCAGCTAGGGGTACTAGTTGCGGTATGTGATTCAGATCCACAAAAAAACAAACAGTATGGACAAAAATACTCTGTGAATAGTTACGAATCACTTGATGAGCTGCTAAGAACTGAGGAATTTGACGGGGCATTTGTTGTGACCCCCACATCAACTCACATGGAGATTGTCAAGAGACTGCTTGAGGCAAAAAAACATGTCTTTGTGGAAAAGCCAATGACCTACCAGTCAAAAGACGGCCAGAGTCTTGCAAGACTTGCAGAAAAGAACAAGCTGGTTTTGACCTGTGGATACATAGAGCGGTTTAATCCTGCAGTAGGTACCATAAGAGAGATGATCAGTGAGAAGAGATATGGTGACCTAGTTATGCTAGAGTTTCACAGGGAGAACAGAATGCCGCTTCACATCAAAGATGTTGGAATCATACATGACACGGCAGTTCATGACATTGATACTGCAAACTGGCTGTTTGGGGACACGCCACATGTAATATTTGCCAGAGCCGGAAGTATACGACACGAGCATGAGGACTTTGCAAGCATTATGCTAGGATACAAAAATGACAGAACAGCAATCATATCATCAAACTGGATTACTCTAAAGAAACAGCGAAAACTAAGTGCAGTGTGTACTGATGCAATAATTTCAGCAGATTTTATCAGCCAGGAAATAGTCATAGAAAAAGACGACAAGCCTGAGACTATTCAGAGCAAAAAGCAAGAGCCGTTACTGCTAGAGATTCAGAGCTTTCTAGGTGCAATCAATGGTAATGACACACAGATTGTCAAGCCGCAAGAGGCAGTCAACATTACAAGGATTGCCGAAGCTGCACTTTTATCTAGCCAAAAAGGAGTCCCTATCTATCTGGATCTAAAATGAACAAGACAATGATGGATATTTTAGCGTGTCCGATAGACAAGAGTCATCCGCTAGAGCTATTTGAGATAATAGAGAAAGACAATATTGTATCCGAAGGTGCCCTCTACTGCCCTAAATGCTCAAGGTTCTACCCAATAATTGAGGAGATCCCAATCATGCTACCTGATGAACTGCGTGACAAAAAACAAGAGTTGAAATTTCTCAAAGAATATGAGGATAAACTTCCGGAAAAAATTATTACAAAGGCAAACCCATGGCACTTGTGAGATAATGGCCATCAATTATATCGCAGAAACAGCCGAGATTGGCAAGAATGTCAAGATTTGGCATTTTGCATATGTTGGGGATGATACAAAGATAGGAGACGATGTAAAGATTGGATCACTTGCACACATTGACTATAACGTGGAGATTGGCAAGAATACAAGAATTGAAGGCCAAGCATACATTCCACCCCTTTCAAGAATTGGAGAAGGCGTGTTTATCGGACCGGCCGCAGTATTGACAAATGATCCTTATCCGACATGTAAAAAAATGATCGGCGTTACCATCAGAGACAATGCAATAATCGGTGCGCGTGCAGTCATCAAGGCAGGAGTTACAATAGGGGAGAACAGTGTTGTTGCAATGGGCTCAGTTGTAACAAGAGATGTTCCTGAGAACACTGTCGTGATGGGTTCGCCTGCAACAATTAGATACAGCAGGGAGGAATACGACAAGAACCAGAGGCAGTGGATGAGAGGCCTAGGGCCTTAGCTCTTTTTTAAATATCCAGTTCTTTAGTTTCAAGAGTATCATAATCCAGAGTACGACCAGGGATAGTGCAACTATGGCTTTGATCACAGATGCAACAAACAAACCAAGCTTGCCAAACCCCGATACTGTGAATGGTCCTAGAATCATGACTGCAATTCCGCCACCTACAACTATCAGAACCCACATCAAGAGTAAAAATCCAATCAGTCCCAAATTCATACCGAGACCCCCATCATAAATGCAGTAATCACTGCTAGTACACCTGAGAACAGTGCCAGCTTAAAGATTGCAGATACGACCTGCCCCTCAGAGAGTGGCCCTCCCGCCAGAATCAGCCGCACCAGAGTAACTGGAGCATCTCTATCGCTAGTTGCCTTTAGTCTTAGATCATCTGTGTGCTCTACAGGCCTGCCCCTTATCTGCCTGTGCTCCACTATCTTCTTTACGCTTGATAGGAACAAAAACGAGTTGATTACTGCAGGCAACAAGGCAACAGCTGCGATAATCTCCACGCCACCTGCTATTGCAATGGCGCCATACATTGCACCAAGAGTCAATGCACCCGAGTCGCCAGGAAAGATTCTGCTTGGGAGTTTATGATATTTGTAAAAAGCCAGCGATACAAAACCAAGCGGCAGACTGACAACTGCAATCTCGTAATTTTGTACAATAAACAGACATATTGACAGCGAAAAGCTTGCAATTACCATAAACCCACTAGCTGCGCCGTTTAGAACATCAATAGAGTTGATTGTATTTCCAGTTATGGAGATCATGAGGACTATTAGTGCAAGATATAGTATAGGAATGTGTACTGATCCAAATAATGGAAAAGCAAGGTCAGAGTCATAGGCGCCAAGCGCAATTATTGGAAGGGCAGCTACTGCAAGAGCCACTGGTTTGAACCATCCGCCCATCACTCTTTTGTCATCAACGTATCCTATCAGAAATGCAGCAGAGGTGGTAATAATTATGGCAATGATCTCACTTGACTGGAAAAATGCATAGAGTACAATCTCAGATGCAATTATTCCCGCAAGAATTGCAGGCCCGCCCGGCCTTGCCACCATTATGTCTCCCTTTTTGTTTACATCCCTTACTGCAAGATTTCTTTTATCGAGAATTTTGATTAATGGCGGCACCGTTACATATACGGTAATAAAAGCTATAATGCACGATACAACGGCAGGAATTAGCAAGTCAATCAATTATCTAACCCTTTGTGACTCTGCTTTTATTTTATGTGCAATAGTTGTGCCAATCTTGCCAATCTTTGCAATCTTTACCTCCGGAGTCTTTCGCAGGGTGCTGATATCTGTTATTCCGTATTTG
Organism: Nitrosopumilus sp. UBA526; assembly: GCA_002506665.1. Classification (GTDB taxonomy): domain Archaea; phylum Thermoproteota; class Nitrososphaeria; order Nitrososphaerales; family Nitrosopumilaceae; genus Nitrosopumilus. Next base: position 9,320 of record DAXZ01000063.1, read on the forward strand.
AAGAGGGCTCGTGCTCTAATTCTTCCTATTCCTTTGATTCTGACTAGGTCAAGTAGTTCCGCCCCAACCCCGGATACCACACGCCTTCCCAATGGAACAAGCTCATCAAACAGGTCTGCCCTGCCCTCGAGTTTTGAGATCTTTTGGAGGCAGTATCCAAGCCATTTGGCGTTCTCAGTCATCCTGTGCATGTCGCCGGACTCGACTCCGAGGTTATCAGAGATATACAGCTCTGTAGATTCGTCAATCCAGTATTTCAAGGCAAGCAGACTCCGTGAGCAGTCATATTCTGTGATTGATTCGAGCATCTGCGATGCGTTATCCTCAATCATCTTGGTGATATTATCATAGTCTTTTTGCCTGAGTGAAATCTTTGGGAAAAACTCCTCGCAGCTTGTAATCAGATGCAAGAATCCAAAAGAATGGTTTTTTCCCTTTATGGCGTTCTGAATTGAATCCCTGAAATATACCGCAGTCTCGGGATCAATGTATAGCATCGATGTCATTTTTCCAAAACTAGTGGCAGCATGTCTCTTGCCCTTTTTGATTATCAGTGATTTGTTTGAGAGAAAGCGCAGTGATACATCAATTGCAAACTTTGTTGTGGCTTTGCTTGACTGCTGCCCACCGAGTGTCTGTAAAAAGAACTCGAGGATCTCCTCTTTTTTAATTCCGGGGTGTGTAACGATCAGACTCAGGACATGTGTCTTTAAGGGTTTGTCATCTGTTATTTTGGATTCTATTGGTTCGGGCTCACCATGAATGTAATAGTCTATCAGTTCTTCAGAGTTTCCGTTTCCAACTATGATTGATTCTCCAAATTTATCATACTGCGGTCTGCCTGCCCTTCCGCAGAGTTGCTTGTATTCTAAAACGCTAATAGGTACATTCACTCCTGCCTTGATGTCATATCTGTGTATGCTCGATATCACAACCCTTCTTGCAGGAAGATTGACACCGGCAGCAAGAGTAGGGGTGGACGATAACAGCTTGATCGTACCGCTACGAAACGCAGTCTCTATTGTTTCTCTGCAGTTTTGGTTTAGTCCGGCATGGTGAAATGCCACGCCTTTTTTTACAAGCTCTGCCAGGGTCTTTACCATCTCTGTGTGCTCATTTTCACGCAAGAGTCTCCCTGATATTGTTGCCAGCTTGACAGTCTCGCTTTTTTTTAATGTCTTTGATACCACGTCTGCTGCCTTTGTTGCAAGGGACTTTGAGCGTGGCCTAGTGCCTGCAAATACAAGTGATTGACCGCCCTGCTTGACTGATTGTAGACCTAAATCAATTGGCGTCCCCCGCAGACTCTGCTTGACCTCAAAAGTGTCCCCATCGCCCATAGTGACAGTATCTCCATCACAGACGCCTTCAGAGAGGGGAACTGGCCGCCAGTCATTTTTTACCAGCTTGCATCCAAGCCAGTCAGCAATCTCATCGGAATTAGATATAGTGGCACTAAGGCCAACAATCTGAGGATTTGTATCTAGCTGTTTGAGCTGTGTGAGAATCATCTCAAGTGTTGGGCCCCTGTTTTCATCGCCAATCAGATGCACCTCATCAGATATTACCAGTCCAATATCATCTACCCACTCAGTACCGTGTCTGATTATAGAGTCCATCTTTTCATTTGTTAGTACCAAGACATTGCTCTTTTCTAGATTCTTGGCAATATTCTCAAAATCACCTGTAGAGATTGCAACCCTTGCCCTGTTGGCTAGGTTTACCTGTTCTAACTTTTTGAATTCTGTAAACTTTTCAGCAGCTAGTGCCCGTAACGGACTAAGATAAATTATCTTGCCAGAGTTCTCAGATAAAAATCTCAGCATTGCAAGTGTTGCAATCAATGTCTTGCCACTTGCCGTGGGGGCAGATACCAGGAGGCTTTGTCCGTCTAGCAGGCCAGACTTTATGCTATCTGCCTGGGGCGGATACAGTTTCTCAAACCCCTGTGATAATAGAAACTCGATGGCAGGTTTGCAAAGTGCCAGTTTTTTTATGTTCATACTCTGTTATAGTGACCGGGCTTTGATTCATAAATAGATGCTTCTCTGAGCATTTTACGAATATAGTTTCTTGCCTCTTCATCTGTGAATTTTTCACTCTTTTCTAGTTCATGGACAAACATCTTTTCCTCTACTGGATTCTTGTTATCCCCCTCAAGGCTTCTGAGTATATCCATGAACAGTTGCATCTTTGAGACCTCACTTCTTGGCTTTCCCTGCAACACCCCGAGATCTGTCTTTCCTGTATTGACATCCACCCCAGCGTCTGCAAGCATGTGCTGAATTAGAAATATCGCACGCTCTGCATCATCTTCTTCTACCTTGTCTTTCATGAGTAATCTTGCCCTTGCAGTAGAGAGCCTGATAATTCCCTCAAGCTGTCTAGGAGTGACCGTAATCATGTCTTCAGACTCGACATCTCTCATCTTTAGATAATAATCAAGTATTTTGTCCTCTGCCTCTTTGGTCAAGTTAGGCGATCCGCGCTTTGCATATGCCAAGTACTTTGTCAGTAGGTCAATTTCGATTACAGAACTTTGGTCTATACCTACAGAGTTATTTCGTTGGATTATATGTTGTGCAATCTGTGTGTCTTTTTTTTGATTTGGAACATCCCTTACAACAAATATCAGGTCAAATCGGGTAAGCAGTGGAATTGGTAGATTGACGTTTTCTGTGATATTTTTGAAAGGATCATACTTGCCATACATTGGGTTTGCCGCAGCCAGAATTGATGTTCTTGCGTTTAGTGTAGCTACAATGCCACCTTTTGCAATACTTACAGACTGTTGTTCCATAACCTCATGCAGTGCACTTCGGTCTTCAGTTTTCATCTTGTCAAATTCATCTATGCTTACAAGCCCCTGATCACCTAGTACCACAGCACCAGCTTCAAGCATCATGATTCCTGTCTTGTCCTTGACTACAGCTGCTGTGAGTCCTGCAGCAGTAGAACCTCTGCCAGAGGTGTACAGACCCCTAGGTGCAATTCTTGCACAAAACTTTAGCATTTCAGATTTTGCAGTACCTGGATCTCCGACTAGAAATATGTTAATGTCGCCACGTATCTTGCTTCCATCGCCGAGTATTTTTTGGTTAGAGCCGACAATAAGTAACAAGATAGCTTCTTTGATTAATTGATGACCATGAATGTGTGGCGCAAACGAGTCAATCAGTCTCTGATAAATATCTGAGCCCTGACCAAATGACTTTATCATCTTTTCTTCGTCTTGGGAGATCTCCTCTCTTCCAATCTTCCTGTCAGTCTTTGAACTACGCCCGCTCAGAAACTCAATGTTGTTTCCCTCGATTCGTAGTCGGTACAGCAGGCCGTGTCCCTTTTGGACCCCGCTAACTGACTCTTGCTCTATGCGAACAACACCTGTAAGAATAATTCTGTCACCTGGCCTCGAGTTATCCACCAAATCTTGCTTTGTTGTGACATCAATATAGTGAGGAAGCTGGCCAGGGGGTAGGTCTTCGGGGAGTTCTTGCAGCCGGAGTATCTGAAAGTCAATGAATTTGCTTGCCTCAGACTTTAGATCAAAGCTCCTGTGTTTACAGTTAGGATTGTCACAGACAATCGGGGTCTTTGCCTCCATTCCCTTTATCTGAATAATCTTGGTTTGGTGATCGTCGGGGCATACAAAGACTAGCTCCTTTGCAAGTGGTTTTACCTCAGATGCCCTAACTACCATTCCAGAGACACTTGTTATCTTTCCGATGGTTTCGGAATTGATCTGTCTTAGACTTCGCTCCAATGGAAAGTTGATTAGTCTTGCACGGACCTCATCTTTGATCATTTTTGCATAGTCAGGAAATCTTGTCTGTAGCGCCTCTTTGATTGCCCTTGAGAACGCATCAAATATTCTATCAGGATCATCTGAAAAGATCTTTTCAATTTGTGGCTCTAGAACTAGATCATTGTAATCTACGATTATGTATTTTGAATTGTTTGGCATCATCTCATCGATTGCATCTACATACTTGTAGTTGCCATTTCTGTCCTTGAATCGAATTAGAAATTCCTTAACCTTGTCAGATAACGCAGAATCTGTAAATGTACTAGCTTGTGTTGTGCTCATTTTTTTCTCCCCTTATCTGTTTTTCAAACTCTGTGCTATTTTCATGGATTGTTTTGTAAAATACATTCTCCTCTACTGTTAGCTTGTTGTATAGTTCCGAGTTTAGTTTGATAGTATCTGCAGTCTTTACTAGCTTGCCCCTTCTCATTCTGAACAGCTCCAACATCATGCTTTCGACTCGGTCATAATCATGACGGTTCAATTCCTTCATGGACTCTTTGAGCTTTATGTAAAAGTGGGGGTCAAGTGTAGAGATCTGGTATTCGCCTACCATCTTTTCTTTTGATAGTGCTTGTTTTAGTTGAGTTATCATGTCTGGTGAGGTAAGCGTGCCAAGCTTGTTATCAGATAGAATCTTGCCCACCCACTGGGGCATGCTAGTTGTGTTGCCTTGAACGCCTTCAATCTTCATTCCGGCCACATTGTACTTGAAATCTTGATTTGCCGTGATCTTAGCATCCTTTAGGCGGTATCCAATCGAATGTACTTTTTCTACTTTGTCTATTTCCATTTGAGATCACTTGTATGATTTAGATCCTCAAGTATTGGATCGATCATTTCTGTTAACAATTTAGTTAGATCATTTGATCCCTAGTCACAGGACGATTAGTCATGATTATGCCAGTTTTAATTTTAATGTATTGTATATCACAATAACCAATTCGGATTTATTAGTGGGGTACCGTTTGTGATACACATGACTACTGGGATGTGGGTGGAAAAGTATCGACCCACAAAACTATCTGAGATTGTAAATCAGACTGAAATAATAGGTAGCCTAGAGGCCTTAATCAGAGACCCGACAGACATGCCACATCTGATGTTTTCAGGTTCTGCCGGAGTCGGAAAGACAACTACTGCATTATGTGTGGCAAGGCAGATCCTAGGAGAGCATGCCAGGGATCATACGCTTGAGCTAAACGCGTCTGATGAGAGAGGAATTGGGATGGTCAGAGAGAAGGTTAAAAAATTCTCAAGATTTGCAGGCATGGGAGACGTTCCATTCAAGATTATCATCCTGGATGAGGCCGATGAGATGACCGGAGATGCACAGACTGCCCTGAGACGAATAATAGAAGATACTGCAAAGATTTGCAGATTTATCTTTATTGCAAATAACATCTCAAAGATTATAGAGCCAATTCAGAGCAGATGTGCCACTTTTAAATTCACAGCTATTAAGGAAAAAGACGTTATTGGCAGACTAGATGAGATTGCCAAGAAAGAAAAGGCAAAGGCTAATGCAGAAGGACTCAGGGCAATTTATGACTATACAGAAGGAGACCTGAGACACGCCATTAATCTTATGCAGGCAACTGCAAGTCTAGGTGAGATTACAGAAGAGAATGTAAAGTCATCTGCAGGACTGGCAAAGACTAGTGATGTGAGCAAGATTCTAAAAATTACACTCTCTGGAAAAATGTTTGATGCTAGAGAAAAGATGATTGAGTTGATCAAAGTTTATGGAATGTCTGAATCTGATTTTCTAAAGTATCTAAACGCCGCTGTGTTCAAATCAAAGCATGACAGATTAGCAGACATTTTAGAGATCATTGCAAAGTATGATTATAGAATTCTAGTCGGAGCAAATTCCGAGATTCAACTCTCTGCAATGCTGGCAGAACTATCCAAAGTGGAAAGTTAAAGCGCAGAGAGAGGGATTTGAACCCCCGTATGCTTGCGCACACAGGCTCTCAAGGCCCGCGCCCTACCGAGCTAGGCGACCTCTGCAGAGAATCTCAAATAATAGCCGTTAAAATCTGTTGATATAAAATAGAAAAAAAGAAAAAATTCTTTAATCGTGCGCATGTGGGTTTTCAGAACTGGATTTCATAAGTACATATGTTCCAGCTGCCTTTTCGTGCCATTCTTGGTTAGCCGACTCTATAAGGATAGCCCCTTCAGGACAGATTTCTTGACAAGCCATACAAACAGTACAATCATGTTCTCTGATTGGTTGTGATTTGTCTGTATAATCTAATCTTTCATCTTGTTCTGTCAAGCCAGTACCCTCAAAGGTCTCACCCAGACATTTTTCTGCCGGAATATCCTTTTCGGTTCTAAACCATTGGAATGTTTGGACTGGACATACACTCATGCATGCACCAGCTGCAACACATGAATCCCAGTCGACGGCAACAGTGGTACCATGAATTCCCAGAGGAACTTGTTTCTCTCCTCTTTCTTCATAGGCCGCCTTTACATCGTCATTTGAGAATGCCGCACCTTTTGAACTTCCGTCACCCCAGATATAGTGGAAATTTTCACCATCAGAATGGCTTGTTTTTCCTTTGGGTTTTACATCGTTGTGACAAAAATCTTCAGGTATAACTAGATCTGCCATGCTGTGTTTACTGTGAGATATTATTTAAAGCTAGATAAAATT
>DAXZ01000040.1:0-652 GCA_002506665.1 Nitrosopumilus sp. UBA526
ATATGATCTCCACTAAGCATATGTCACATATTTTCTACGATGCCTGTGACTTTGGTATCTTGCTCAAGGCCAGCTTGACTAGGAGTAGCCACGTAATTGCAATTGGGACATAATATGTTGCAATCCTCCATCCAATTACTGCATCCCAGCCTACAACACCCTCAGTAATCTCAAATGCAAATGGATCCAGATTATTCAGATATGCCACGATTCCAAATTCTGCCAGACCCGAGCCCCCTATGGTAATTGGCAGATTTCCAATTGCGTTTGCGCCCATGACTGCCATGATAGAGTCAAATGTATTAATCGTAAATTCTGTTCCCATCGCAATTATCATAAACGAGATTCCGTAAAACGACCAAGATGCAAGCGAGATGAGAAACGAGACTGTAAAGACTTTTTTAGATTCAGGAGTCTTTAGGTTCTCCCTGCTCATGGTACAGACCTCGCTCATCCATGTGTTTGTCTTGGCAACAGCTCTGAGTCCCTTCTCTCGTCCAAACTTTGCTGCAATATTCCCCAGCACTTTTGGAACCTGAAACGTGCGTTTGGATGTTAAAAAGAACATTATCATCCACAGAGATGTAACAACCAGACTAGTAGCTAGAATAACAGCTGCTACCACATACGCTCCATGTAATAGTGCAATAAC
>DAXZ01000040.1:705-10043 GCA_002506665.1 Nitrosopumilus sp. UBA526
GCCTTTGCAGGCTTTGCTCCCTTTTTGTGCAGATAGTATATCACAACAAACTCTGCACCTACAAACATTGGGGTTGTAAATTTAATAAATTCACTGCCAATCCTAACGCCGACAAGCTTGAAGAAAGAGTCAAAGTTTCCGAGATATATTCGTGTAATGTATGCAAACTTTACTCCCTGAAGACCAAGCTTTATCATCATGGCAATTACTGCTCCAACAAACGGAAACAGTCCTATTGCCAGTACGTCTTCTGCCTTGATATCAAACTGAAATGAAATGATAAATATGGGAATCAGAGTAACGGGGATAGTTGCCAGTCTCCAGTTCATTTGATGGTTTTTTGAGGGATTCAAATATGAAAGTTGAGACAGTCACAGTCAGGCTCCCTAGGCACAATATTTGCAGTTGAACCTAGATCCTCTCCCAAGTTTGAAATATAAGCAGACAGTCAGGATTAGACGGATTGAAGAGTATTTTTGTTTCTGGTACTGCAGGTTCCGGTAAATCACTGTTTTCAGCAAGACTGTACGAGCAGTATACCAAGAAAGGGGCATTCACATCCGTACTAAACCTAGACCCCGGCGTGGAGAGTTTGGCATATGCATGTGATGTTGATGTCAGAGACTATGTGGATTATGTGTCAATCATGCAGCAGTATGAGTTGGGTCCAAACGGAGCCATGGTAATGGCAAACGACCTGATAGCATCTAAAATAGATGAGATTCAAAATGATATAGACAAGATAAATCCAGACTATCTGATTGTCGATACCCCAGGTCAGATTGAATTGTTTGCGTATCGCGCTAGCGGGCGTTTTATTATAGAGAACATTACATCAGAGGAAAAGTCAAGTGTGTTTCTTTTTGACGGGGCACTAATCAATACTCCAGTAAATTTTGTCTCTATTGCACTTCTTGCCACATCAACAAGACTGCGCTTGAACCTGCCGACAGTAAACGCCCTAACAAAGGCAGACCTGATAGAAGACAAGCTTGAAGAGGTCTTGAAGTGGTCAACAGACATGCAAGCTCTAGAGAACGCCATATCTAATGATACTGACGGTGATACATATGCTCTAACTACAAATATTCTGCGAGGACTAGACTTGGGTGGTTTTGCGCAGGGACTTATTCCCATATCTAACATAACTGGGGACGGTCTTGCAGATATTGAGGGTGCGATAAGCAGAATTCTTAATTTGGGCGAGGAGGTTGGAGAATAGTTGGCATCAAGAGTTATAGTCAGGGCGCCGTCTTCTACTGCAAACTTGGGTCCGGGGTTTGATGTGTTTGGATTGGCAGTAGACGCGTTTTATGATACAGTCACGCTGACAAAGACTAGAGATGCAACTAGAATAATAACAGATGATGATGTCCCTACAGATCCTAAAAAGAACACGGCAGGACTAGTTGTAAAAAAGATGCAGAGAAAGTTCGGGATTGATGGAGGCATCAGAGTCAGTATCAGAAAAGGCGTTCCTGTGGGATTTGGAATGGGGAGTAGTGCGGCATCAGCTGCTGCAGCTGCTGTTGCATTTGATAGATTATTTGAATTAGGACTAGATGAAAATTCACTGGTAGAATTTGCAGGAGCAGGAGAGGAGGCAAGTGCCGGAACGATACACTATGATAACGTTGCCGCATCAGTTTTGGGCGGCTTTGTGATAGTTAGAACTAGACCTCTAGATGTAATAAGGATAAGACCGCCTGCTGACCTTAGAATGTGCATTGCCATACCAACGATTAGTGTTCCAAAGAAAAAGACCGAGGTATCAAGGGGAGTGATTCCAAAAAAGATCAGATTCACCGATAGTGTCTTGAATCTATCAAATGCCGCTACAATGGTGGCGGGATTTATGAGAAAGGATTCTCATCTGATTGGTGATGCCATAAGAGATGTGATAGTAGAGCCTGCAAGGCAGCACATGATTCCGGGGTTTGCCAAGGTTAAACAAAACGCCATAAAGGCAGGGGCACTAGGTGTTACCATCAGTGGTGCGGGGCCCTCGGTGATTGCGTTTTCAGACAATACAGCTGACTTGAAAAAGATTAGCTTGGCCATGTCAAAGGGGTTTGCGACAGCCGATACGAAATCTCAGACCATAATTTGCAAGCCAAGCCGAGGGGCTGTAGGCAGATTATGAAAAAGGCAGTAATTGTTTTGAGTGGAGGACTTGATTCTGTGTGTGCTGCCGCATACCTAAAGTCAAGATACGAGTTGTACGGTATTACGTTCTCATATGGACAAAAGGCAGATAGGGAGGTCACATATGCAAAGTCTTTTGCAAAAAAGTTGGGATTAACAAAGCACAAGACAGTTGATATTGGCTTTATGAGAGATTTGTACGGGGATTCCAATGCTCTGACCAGCTCTAAAAGGGAGATTCCCGGCAAGTTTGATTACTCGATAGTAGTACCAATCAGAAATGCAGTCTTTTTGTCAATTGCCTCTGCATGGGCATTTACACTTGATGCCTCACTAGTGGCATATGGTGCCCATACAGGTGACCGGCATTATCCAGACTGCAGGCCAGTCTTTGCAAAAAAGCTAGAGACTGCATTTAATCAGGGAGAGATTGATGGGATAAAGTCAGGACTGCGGCAAGACATAGAGATTTGGTCACCGTATAGAATCAGACTATCAAAAAGTGATCTGCTAAAAACAGGAATGTCTGTTTTGGGTGATTCTATCTTTAAGACATGGAGCTGTTATTACAATAAAAAATATCATTGTGGAGTATGTGAGTCTTGTAACAACAGACAAGCTGCATTTCATAAAGCTGGCATTACAGACAAGACAAAATATCTCAGCTAGTATTTGTTTCTGAGAATCTTCTTTTTTAGAATCATGCCTCTGATTCCAATATACCAGACTAGAAAGAATACACCGACAAGTCCCATAAACATATAGTTTTGAACCTCTGGATCTAGTTCCACAAAAGAGTCAGTTATCTGGCTTGATATAACCAATGAGATTGCAAGTACAATTATACATTCAATGGCATACCATGTCCAGTTAGGCCAGGATTCCTTTGGGATGTGAATGTATGGATTTGCCCCCATGACTGTGATCAAAGATATTGGCTATTTAATTTTTCAGTATTGGTATCATGTGTGTAATCTAGGGAAATGCAATTGATTCAGATATTGTAGACCCGAGTTCGGATATTTTTATCCTGCTTTGCTCCATCGAATCTCTCATTCTAATTGTTACGGTATCGTCTTTGAGGCTCTGATGATCAACTGTGATTGCAAAGGGAGCACCAACCTCATCTAGTCTTCTGTATCTTCTTCCTATTGCGCCCGAGTGATCCAAGAACGCATCACATCTTTTCTTGATTTGAGAAAAGACATCATCAGTCTTTTCTCTAAGACCGTCTTTTTTGACCAGAGACAAGACCCCAACATGAATGGGAGCCAGATATGGTTTGAGTGACAGGACCGTCCTGTCATTTTCAGTATCCTCTCTCAAGCTGTGCTCTAAAATAGTATAGAGACTTCGGTCGATTCCCATCGAGATCTCAAATACGTGTGGCAGTACTTTTTCATCGCCATCCATTACCTCAAATTTTTGTTTGCTTTTCTTGGAGTGGTTTGACAGATCATAGTCTGAACGATAGTTGCATGCAACAAGCTCAAGCCAGCCAAGTGTGGTCTCTACCTCAAAATCAAATGCGACTGCCGCATAGAACGCCTTCTCCTTGTCACCTAGTTTTCTAAACCTGGTTTTTGTAATGTCAATGCCTGTCTTTGCATAAAATTCTGTCAGGATTCCCAGATAATATGCAACAAATTTGTTTGGAACTAAAGATTCAGCAGCTTCCTTGCATGTCATGGAGACTGGGTCGCCGTCTGTTTGAACTCGGATTATGACATCTTGAATCTCTGAGAATTTATCTACAGCATCTAGTTTTGCAGGATTGCAAAACACCTCTATCTCTGCCTGATAGAACTCGCGTAGTCGTAGCAAGCTCTGTCTTGGTGCAATCTCGTTTCTGAAACTCTTTCCTACCTGTGCTATACCTAGAGGAAGCTTGCCTCTCATTGTCTTGTATAGTCTAGGAAAATCCACAAAGATTGATTGACATGTCTCTGGTCGTAGATATGCCTCGTCTTTTTCAGGCCCTATTCCAACTTTGAACATCATGTTAAAGTTCTCCGTCTTGCCAAAGTTTCCGTTACACTTTGGACATTTGATGTTGTTATGCGATATTGTATCATCAAACTCGGTCAGTTCTGCGCTTTCTGGGATGGTTATCTGTACAGTCTCTGCAATTGTTCTGTCTGCCCTGTACGTAGAGTTGCATTTGGTACATTTTATTATCGGGTCAGCAAAGTTTCCTAGATGGCCTGATGCCTCAAAGACTGACTTTGACATTATTTGGGAACCATCAATCTCAAGCATCTCATCTCTGCGGACTAGCTCCCTTCTCCACAACTCTAGAAACTTGTTCTTTAGGCCAACCCCGGATGGGCCGTACTCCCAGAACCCAGCTTGGGCGTCTGCATAAATCTCACAGCTGGGAAAGTAAAATCCACGTTCAAGTGCTAGTTTCATTACTGTCTCATAATTCATTGCTTTTCCTCCTCAACTATAGAATAAATCTCTACGCAAATCCCTTGGCCACCCTGATGTTCTCAAAGTCATCTCGGTCATCATCAATAGGGGTCTCCAAAATTATGGGAATCTTTTTCTTGTTGGCAAATTTTACAACTGCAGATATTCCTTCTTTGCCTATCCCGCCGAGTCCTAGATGGTAATGTCTATCAAGATTACAGCCAAGTTCCCCTCTTGCGTCATTTAGATGAAGAATCTTTAGATTTTCTAGTCCTACATGCAGATCAAACTCGGAGAAGGTCTTCTCTACGTCCTTTTTGGTCTTTAGATCATATCCTGCAACAAATGCATGGCAGGTGTCTAGACAGATGCCAAACTTTTTTGCAGGTTTTAGCTGTTTAAAGATCTCGCCGAGCTGTTTAAAATCAGAGCCGACAGAATTTTTTTGCCCTGCAGTATTCTCCAATAATATGATTACATCATTTTTTGTTTCTCCTGCCTTGGTTAGTCCCTCCACGAGTCTCTTGATTCCTGCCTCCTCACCGGTTCCTAGATGACTGCCAAGATGTGTTACAAGATATGGAATTCCTAGCTGGGCACAACGCTTGACCTCATCAATCAAAGTTTGAACAGACTTTGCAAATCCATCATCCTTGGGCGTTGCAAGGTTTGGTAGATACGGCATATGTGCACACGTTGCTAGTCTGTCAATCTTGCTTGCCTGTAGTTTTGATTTAAAGGTGCCAATGTCTTCTGGCACGAGTTCTTTGGCATGCCAGCCTCTTGGATTTCTGGTAAATATCTGAAATGCAGAGCATTCTCGTTCTACGGCATTATCCACTGACTTGTCAATAGAGCCTGATATTGAGACATGACAACCAATCTGCATAGTTACAATTTTCTCAAAACATAATTTAAACACTATTTTTTACATGAATCAAAATTTGTGTAGTGCGGGAGGCGGGATTTGAACCCGCGAACTCCTAAGAGATAAGGATCTGAACCTTACACCGTTGACCGGGCTGGGCGACCCCCGCATTAGAAAACTCCGAGATCTAGAATAAGTTTCTTTATTTCAAGTTCAGCATCAGTGAGATCATGTTTTAAAAAATCAATATGTTTTGAAGCAGGATTCAAAGAATAATCAAAAAGACAAGCAGTATATGGTATGTGGGAATTGATGCACACAAGAACTTTCTTCAGATAGAGGCAATGGATAGGGATGGCAAGGTTTGGTTTGCCCAAAAGATCACAAATACACACAAGGATATACGCAGAGTATTTTCCAAACTCCCAAAAGACTTACTGTGTGTTACATACCTTATTTGGCCTGTTGTAAGTCGTGTTACCATTGATTTTCTTGATCTATAGAGTATCATTTGCAGTACGTTTAAAATTAGGACGAACTAATTTCCGTACAGCACAAAGAAGGCCTGTATAGAAAAAAGATTAAGAAGATAAGGTGCCAATAATAGACAAGCTGGAAAGATGGCGGAGATGCAACACGCTGAAAGTTTACATAGATGATCTAGAGGCTAAACTCATACAAAAAAAGATTAGTGGATATCATCCACAGCCCAATCTGTACGAATTTCGTCCACATCTAGGGTATTGTATTTTTTATCTAGCGGATGTACACTAACCGCAGAAGAACTAAACAAATATGCAATATCAGTACCTACATCAGACGAAACATTAGGAGCGTTGTAACTAGTATGATAAGAATACTGACCAACAAGAGGTGAAGTATCATCAATATACCAAAATGGTCTCAACTACAAATACGAACCAACAACCATCTCATCATGTTTTATATGGTTTTCTTGTACATACGTCCAAGAACTTTCATGCTCACTACACTCAAAGAACCAATAACAAGGATAAGAGTAACCCAGTTGAAATTTCATTTGTCTTTGCTCATCCAGCACAATTGGGCTTAGTTGGTACAAAATATTTTGGACTCTATTTTCAGATTCATCAAGCTCTGCATAGTAAGATCGTAGTAGCCAATATTGGGGATTCTCATCTGCCTGTTCTTGTGTTGGTATTCCCAAATCATTCATTTCTGAAATCAACTCATAAAGTCTTTTTTCTAGATATTCTTTTTTTATTGGATCCTTTATGGTTTGTATTTCTCGTGCGATTTGTTCTGCTTCTGTTCCAAAGTTGTTTATTTGTTCGTTTCTTGTTCCTTTATCGACAAATACATTATCAAGCCCAAGTGGAATTAATAATACAAGTGCCAACAATGGTATTATAATTTTCAATGTCATTATTATTATTACTACAAACTTGAATAAAAAGACTGATCTTAATTCTATCCGTAAATTTAAATTCAAAAATAGTATCTGTCTAGGTCGTACCTAGCTTTTTCAGTGATAAATACAAAATTATCTATTCATAGGCATAAAATTGTCAAATATGTGGTGGTTTTTGTTGCCAGTATTCTTTACCATAATCTGTGGTATCATAGCATGATACATTACCAGAAATGATGATTATATTAGATCAAAACAGTTCTTGCATCTTGGTGTGATTGTAGCGATTGCAGAGGTTATACTCAAGAACTTTCTACTTTCTTCGCTGGGTCTGCTGTAATCGCTTGGTTTAGACGATTTGGATATATGCCTGAATTAAAATAAGATCCATATTTCAGGTATGACTATGTCTCGATAACGTTACAGTACCTCTGATCGCTATTCTTTTATCATGATTTAGAAAGGGTTGTGCTGGCTAAAAGTTCATGAAAGTTATTTAATATTCATGGATTTGTTCACATATTAGTTATATAAAAAAAATAGCCGTGATTATTTGTTATATTTTTACTAGCAACAAGTTTCTTTATTTACTGATAATCATATCAGATAGATAAGATGGAGTTTAGAGAAGTGTACTGTTCAAATTGTAAAAAGGTTCTGGGGCGTTACAATACAAAGTTCTATAATGATGACAAGATCGGCGAGTTGCTAAATACAACACATGTTACCCATGTTAGAAATGGCCATCAGGTTATAATTAGAAAGGTTAGATAGTTTTGATCTTTTTGATTGCCTCAGAGAGATTCGATACTCTGTGAATTCTCTCATCGTTGATATCTTGGTTCCATGGCTGTGAATACAGAATTATTCTCTTGTTGTTTTTGAGGAACCTTGCAACATTTATTGGAGAATCATCAATGAACACATCATAGTCTAGGTCTGCCTTTGCCGGACCGCTGATAACTGATACATACTTGTCATATGATATGTTGTGATAGTCCAGCCAGAGTTTTACAGAGGAGTTAGTCTGGGGGTTTCTTGCAGTGACAATGTCTACTGTACCTAGATTTGAGAGAGATTCTGTCATAGAGGACAGGTTCTCTTCGGTTGTAGGTACGGACATCCATTCCTCCCAACACAGATCAAGTTCTTTGTAGAAAGCATAACGATCCATCTCGGGCTTGAATAGTTCCCATGCTTCCCATTTTATTATTTCATGTTTTTTTATACCGAGTCTATTGTATTTTATCCAAGACACTATCACGTCTGCAAGAACGCCATCAACATCAAGTGCAATCCTCATCTAGTCACCCGCTCTTTGAAATTCGTCTAAGAGTTTCTTTTGGTGTTTGTTGAGTTTTTGGGGGACATTTACCACAATTCTAACAAACTGATCCCCCCTTCCACGATAATTGACATGTGTAACGCCTTTGCCCTTTAGTTTGATTATGGTGTTTGGCTGGCTTCCGGAATCTACTTTTATCTTTTCTGTGCCATCCAAAGTTGGAACAATGATTTCACAACCCAAGGCAGCATCAACCATGGAGACATCATGATCATAAAAGATGTCTTTACCATCCCGATTGAACTTGGAATGAGGTTGTACCCTTACTCTAACTATCAGATCACCATTAGTGCCGTCAGGGATCTCATCTCCTTCTCCGGGAACTGTATAATCTCCTGAATCAATTCCGGGCGGAATGTTAAAGGTAATAGTCTTGGAGCCCCGCTTCTTTCCATGTCCTTTGCAGTCACTGCAAGGAGTTTCAATTATAGATCCTTGGCCTTTGCAGGCAGGACATGTTGTAGCAGTTACAAACGAGGTAAATCCCATATTGCGAGTCTGCCTTATCTGTCCTTGACCACCACATGTTCTACATGCCATCCTGTTGGTGCCAGGCTTTGCTCCAGAACCACTGCATGTGTCACATTGAATCGTTTTTTGTAGATTAATCTCCATCTTTTTGCCACGAAGTACATCCTCCAAAGTGACAGACGTTTCATAGAGAAGATCAGAACCGCGTTGTTGTTGGTTAAAGCCAAATCCACCCATGCCGCCACGGCCAAAGATAGACTCAAAGATAGACTCAAAACCTCTTCCTTGGGAGCCCCCAAAGATGTCTTCGCTTGAATATCTGCCATCAACGCCGGCATGGCCATGTTGATCATAGACTTGTTTTTTTTCGGGATCAGAGAGTACCCCATATGCCTCAGAGATCTCTTTAAAGTGTTCAGCAGATTCTGAGGACTGGTTCCTGTCGGGATGAAATTTTAGTGCTAGTTTTCGATACTGTTGTTTGATTTCATCTGGTGGGGTTGTCTTTGAGACGCCTAAAACCTCATAATAGTCACGTTTTGCAGCCATGAATTATACCTTTATCATAATTACAGTATAAATGATTGAGTTGCAGGCTCAGGTGCTTTTGGTTTCATCAGCCGAGTCAGTCTGTCCCTGTGTACCTTGCTGTCCTTCTGCACTCTGTTGGTCTCCGGTATCTGGACTTTGTGTATTTTGCTGGTCTC
>DAXZ01000040.1:10143-37204 GCA_002506665.1 Nitrosopumilus sp. UBA526
ACTCTGTTGGTCTCCTGTATCATGTTCTTTGGCATTTTGTTGTCCTTCTGGGCCTGGCGGAGGTGCGGCATTTTTGTAAAGTTCAGTTGTGACTTCATTAACCAAAGTTTGTAGTGCTTCAAGTTTAGGTTTTAATTCATCTAGTTCTTTATCTAGTGCTTCTTTTACTTCTTTCATGGCATCAGTGACTCGGATTCCCTGTTCTTGGGAGATCTTGTCTTTAAGATCATGATTGATTAGTTTCTCTGTGGTGTAGATGTAACTTTCTGCCTCATTTTTTAGATCAATCTTTTCTTTCTTTATTTTGTCTTCTTCTGAGAATTTCTCGGCATCTTTTTTTAGTTTCTCAATCTCTTCTTTGGATAGTTTTGATGTGGATTCGATAGTAATTTTGGCTTCCTTTTGTGTCCCAAGATCTTTTGCTGTAACATTGATTATGCCACTTGCATCAATGTCAAATTTCACTTCGATTTGAGGGACCCCCCTAGGAGCAGGTGGCAGGTCTGTAAGATTAAAACTCCCCAAAGATACGTTGTCAGTTGCCATCGGTCTTTCGCCCTGAACAACATGAATGGTAACTGCCGTCTGATTATCAGCAGCTGTTGTAAAGACCTTGCTCTTTGAGGTAGGGATAGTGGTATTTCTTTCTATTAACGGCTCTCTAACACCTCCCAGAGTTTCAATTCCCAGTGTGAGCGGAGTCACGTCCAACAAAACTATGTCACTGCTAACATCGCCGGCAATAATTCCCGCCTGGATTGCTGCTCCCATGGATACGGCCTCCATTGGGTCTACTCCTGATTCAGGTTTCTTGCCAACCAGTTCGTTTATGAATTTCTTGACTAGTGGAATTCTTGTTGGTCCACCAACTAGCACAATCTTGGTAATATTAGAACCTGTCAGCTTTGCATCCTCAAGGGCTTTGAGCACCGAAGGCTTGCAACGCTCAACAATAGGTCCAATCAGTTCATCTAGCTTGGCCCTTGTAATTCTCAGTTCCAAATTTTTAGCACCAGATGCCGAGTCATGTGCAATAAATGGCAGATTGATATCAGTCTCCATAACTGTAGATAGTTCAATCTTTGTCTTCTCTGCGGCCTCTCTAATTCTTGTCATTGCAGTAGAGTCTTTAGAGAGATCAAGTCCTTCTTTCTTCCTAAACTCATCTACGACAAAGTCGATTAGTACCTTGTCCATATCCAGACCCCCTAGCTGAGTATCACCAGAGGTGCTTAGAACCTCAAAGACACCCCCACCCATCTCCATTATGGTAACATCAAGTGTACCTCCTCCAAAATCAAAGACCAAGATCTTCATGTCTTCTTTTGCTTTGTCTAGTCCAAATGCTAGAGATGCCGCTGTTGGTTCGTTGATAATTCTAACTACATCAAGTCCGGCAATTGTTCCGGCATCCTTGGTGGCCTGACGCTGATTATCATCAAAGTATGCAGGAACCGTAATTACTGCTTTGTGAACTGGTTCCCCGATGAATGCTTCGGCGTCTTTTTTTATTTTTTGGAGAATAAACGCAGAGATCTGCTGAGGCTTGTACTCTTTATCCAATATTTTGAATATATGATCAGAGCCCATCTTTCTCTTTGCTGCAATAATGGTTCTGTCAGGATTTGTCACTGCCTGTCTTCGGGCAGGTTCTCCAACTATGAGGTCGCCGTCTTTGGAGAATGCCACAACTGACGGAAATGCTTTTCCGCCAACAGTAGTCCCTTCTGCCGCAGGAATAATCGTTGGTTTGCCACCCATAACAACAGCAGCTGCAGAGTTGCTTGTCCCTAAATCAATCCCAATAATCTTCATATTTTATCATCATCCTTTTTTGAAATTTCTACTAATGTAGGTCTTATAATCATGTTGTGCGAAATATATCCCTTCCTGATCTCCTTTGTGATTGTGTTGTTATCTAGTCCTGAGTCATTGATTATGGATATTGCTTCATGGAAATTTGGATCAAAGATCTCCCCTAATGCATCAATAGGCGTGATATGATATTTCTTTAGTAAAGAGCCCATGTTCTTTAGGATAGAGTCTAGTCCTTCTGAGTTAATCTTGCTTTCTGAAAAAACTTGTTTTGCCCTAACAAAGTCATCATAGATCTTTAAAAAATCCAACACAAATTCATTGATTTTTACATTGACTGCACTCTCAATATCAGACCGGGTCTTTCTGCTAAGGTTTTCAAAGTCCGCTAATGCGTGTTTTAGTTTCTCTTCGTATTCAGACGATCTTTGTCTTTCCGAGTCTAAGAGTGCTTGTGTGTCTGGTGCAGGAGCATCTGTCTCTGTTTGGGGGTCTAGTATATCATCCAGGGTTTTGCTAGGTTCGTTGGACAATTTAACCAAAATAACAATTTAGCTAATTTATACCCTTATTGAATTACCTCACACAGGGGATTGGCTTTGACGATTATGAGGTTAGAGTCCTGTTTGGTCTTTTCAATATGGTCAAAGTCAGGTTTTGAACATGCCACAACTATTGTGGTCTTGTCACTATGGAACAGATCAAAGTTTGGATCCTCATATGCCTCGACATCGCCGATATAATCCCGCAGCTTTGATGTGAGATTATCTAGCATCTCAATCTTGTCTCCGCGCATGGAGTGCTGATCAAGTGTCCAAGACAATGCAATCTTGGTTTTACTTGCCTTTAGATCATTTTTTTTCAGCGTCTGGCGAATCTCATCGATGAGTCGTTTTATGTATCCGTCAATTCCCTTCACGCCGCCATTAATCAGATACATCATGGTGTTTGCGCCCTCAAAGGACGATCCCAAGGATTTCAGATCAAAGAGTCCACTGACCATGTTATCTAGAAACATCTCCTGAAAGTCATCTGATGAGAGATCTCTCTTGGTAGTCTTGTCTTGGGCATATTTACAGACCTCCAAAATACTGCACAGACTAGAAAATCTTGAGAGAATATTGATGGCATGAAAATGTTCAGACGATGAGATTGCCACAAACTTTTTGGTTTTTTTACCAGCTGTAAGGAGTTCAGACAGCTTGGGGTCTTCTTTTCCATTAAAGGATCCTATGACTTTGGGTTGTTCGGTATGATCCTCTAGTGGATAGTAAAAGTAAGAGACATGTTTGCCTATCTCAAAACCCGTAACATGTTCAAGTAGTGAGATGTTTTCGTTGTTGCCTCCAAATCCTGTAGGAACTGCAAAGATAACTGAGCTGTTCTTTTTCATCGAGGTTACTGCGTCTTTGAATTTTGAGTGAATCTCAGTCTTGGTATCTTGCCCTGTCTTTCTTATTCTCGGGGTAAAGAAGAGATACTGTGCCTTTGATATTGCCACATCTATTGGCTCTAGAACCAACAGGGGCTCGTCTTCTCTCAGAGAGGACACATTTGGATATGTCTTGGCAATCTCGGCTTTAAGTGAGATTGCCGATGGGGTAGATTCGTCTATGATATAGACATCTGCCCCTTTTATTGCCATCTGAGAGGCTATGGCATATCCTTCTGTACTAAGACCATAAACGACAACTTTGGTTCCTTTCATCACATTTACACCGAAATAGACTAAAAAAAACTTATTGAAGCTGTCATAATCAGAAGATTACTTGAAGATTTGGATAGATATTCTTACACCAAAACAGTTGTTGTTCTCTGAACCAATAATTGAGAGATTGGGCAAAAAACACGATCTTTTGTGCACCTCACGGAATTATCAGGAGGTTTCAAGATTATCTGAGATACGGGGCTCTGACCTTGTCTTTGTTGGGAGACACGGTGGAGGGGACAAAGAGACCAAGCTAAGGGCCAGTATTGACAGGGTAAAGAGACTGTCCAGAAAGATTGCAGGGTTTTCCCCAGATGTGGCGATTAGTTTCTGTTCTCCAGAGGCTACAAGGGTCTCATTTGGATTGGGGGTAAGACATGTGGCGATTTCTGACTCGCCACATCATGATGCAATAATGCGGCTTACTCTCCCACTAGTTCAAAAACTGCTGATTCCACGTGCCATACCAAAAAAAGAGTTTACAAAGTACGGGATTTGCAAAAGAGATATCATCCAGTATAATGCAATTGATGCGGCAGTTACCATAAAGAGAAAAGTGGATGCAACCGCGGCGTTGCCATTTAGGAATAATGGCAAAAAAAATATTTTGATCAGGGCAGAAGAAGAGGAGGCATCATACACATCAAGATCAAACAAAATAATTCCAATAATCAAAAAAGTTCTAAATAAATATGGAGATGAAAATATTGTGATACTTGGAAGATATGCCAGACAGACAAAGAATCTGCAGAGAGCCGCAGGCAAGAAGGCAAGAGTAGTCAGGATGGCATTTGACGGAAAGCACCTGTTAGAGAATACAGATGTCTTTGTCGGATCCGGTGGTACAATGACTGCAGAGTCGGCGCTGATGGGGGTTCCAACAATATCATACAGCGCAGTCCCAAATATTATAGAGGATTTTCTTGCAAGAAAACATCTAGTAAAGATAGAGACTAGTCCAGAAAAGATCGTAGATTGCATAAGAAAAATTTTCAGGGCAGAGAGCAACACGAGTTACAAGAGAGCATCTAAGATTAGGGGTCAGATGGAGAATCCCATAGATAGGCTGATCAAGGTAATAGAAGGGACACACAGAGTCAAAAAATAAAAAGTTCATTAAGGGAATAATGATTTTTTTGATTTAGCAGCCCGATGGTGTAGTGGTAATCATATAGGCCTTTGGAGCCTTTGACCCCAGTTCGATTCTGGGTCGGGCTATCTCTTGTTATCTGTAATAATATAACATAGATGTTCTAAGAAGATACAATGACTGATATTGTACTAGGAATGGGCCAGGTCGGCAAGACGTTGTTTAGGCTCTTAGAGGAGAGGGGGTTTAACTGTGTAGGAATTGACATTGATAAATCAAGATTGAGAAACTATGCAGATGACCATATCGAGGATCACCCGTACCTTCATGTCTGTTTGCCAGGAGATTTAACAGAGTTTGTAGACATAGTACTAGGCTGGATAAAAAAGGTCAGAGACCTAAGAGCAGTCCTGATACATTCTACAGTAAGGCCAGGAACTACAAGGTGCATTCAGGAGAGAACAGAGGTTCCCGTCTTGTTCACACCTGTCCGAGGAGTTCATAAGAGGTTCTTGACGGATATGAAGAGATATACAAAATTTATTGCATCAGACAAACAAATAGACCCCAAGATAAGAACAGAACTACAAGAGAGATTTAGAAAGACAGACTGGATGTCATCTACAAAGACTGCAGAACTAGCAAAGATACTAGTCGATACGACATATTACGGATGGCTTATCAGTTATGCTCAGATTACAAAGATGATCTGCGAAAGAGAGAATGTAGATTATGATGAGATATGGAAGTTTGCCGACGAGATTCATGATAATCTAGGCAACAGACCAAAGATGTATCCAGGGATAATTGGAGGACATTGTATAATTCCCAATCTAGATTTAATAAAGCACGAAAATCTTGACATCATCAAGAGCATAAACGAGATGTATGAGAAATTTAAGGAATAGTATTTTATTCTCTAAAAGTTCAGCCGTGTAAGGAGCCTTGAGGCCACAACAAACAGAACAGATGCAATGGTAACAAGTACCATCATCTCAAGTATTAAAGACTCGGTAATTGAACCAAATATTCCAGCCCTTATGATATCTACAAGATATGTAAGTGGGTTGAGATAAAATGCCGTCCGTAAGGGCTCAGGGGCACTATCTGCCGGATAAAATGCAGTACTTACAAAGGCAAAGAAGAGAAAGACTGTGTTGATAATTACGTTAAATCCCTCACTTGAGCGTATCCTAGTAGATATTATTGATGCTAGAGAGCCAAACAGTACAGAGCCTGTAATAGCTCCAAATACTATTATCGGCAACGTAAGAAATGAAAACTCGACGGACTCGAAAAATACGGGATAGCCTACCACTACTATCAGTGATGCACTGACCAGCCCGATTATTCCTATGGTGCATATATTACTGATGATATATTGGCCTCTAGTGAATGGCCCTGACATTATCTGTTCAAACATTCCATGCTTTCTATCGTTCCAGATGATTATGCCTGAGATCAGCGTGCTGTTCATTATATTAAATCCAATCATCCCTGATGCCAGAAATGCGGGATAGTCGAGATCTCTGCCGCCAAACGGTACAGCGCTGATTAGTGGCGCATACGCAAAGCCTGCCACAAAGATATAGATCAAAGGAAAGATTACCTGCCAGATTAGAAACCCCGGGTTTAGAGAGATGGTGAGATTTCTGTTGACGAGCCTAATTATGGGATGCATTGTCTCCTACCACATTCAGAAAGATCTCCTCAAGATTTGTTGGTACCGCAGACAGATCCTGGATATCTATCTTGTTGTCATAAAGAATTGTCAGTACTCGCAGCAGTAAGGGTTCGGATTGTTCTGAGCGGATTATAATGCTAGTTCCGGTTTCAAAATCAATCTTACAGTCCGGGATTCCAGACAGGAGAGAACTGACTGCATGTTGTCTTGTTGACAGATGAATCTTTATGGTCTTTTCTTTGCCAAACTTGTTCTTTAGTGCATCAGGGGAATCAACCATAATGATTTTGCCCTTGTCAATAATTGCTATCTCGTCACAGAGGTATTCTGCTTCTGTGAGAATATTTGTCGTGTAAAAGATTGTCAGCCCCGTCTTGACCCGGTCTTTGAGATAGTCCAACAGTCTTCTTCTAGCACGAGGGTCTAGTCCGACTGTAGGCTCGTCTAAAAATAACAGTTCCATATCATGCATAAATTCACGTGCGACCTGAACCCTTCTTCTCTGGCCTATGGAGAGATCCTCGTTTCTCTTTTTACGAATATCAGCTAGATCAAAGTCTATCAACAGCTGTTCCATCCTTTCTTTGCGTTCGAGTCTTGGAACATCCCACATCATTCCGTATTTCTCAAGTGCTTTTTCAACTGACAGTGTGGGCTCGTAGCTTGGCTGCTGTAAGACAACACCGATCTTGCGACGGATCTTGAGAGGATCAGCTATGGCGTCTGTACCCAGGATTGATAGCGAGCCTGCAGAGGGCGAGACAAGGGTGGTAAGGAGTTTGATGACAGTTGATTTTCCCGCCCCGTTAGGACCCAAAAATCCAAAGACCTGTCCTGGCTTTATTGATAGTGTAAGGTCATCTACTGCAAGGACTCCACCATATGACTTTGATAGATGGGCAACATCAATGCATGACATGCCAAAACTGCGATCTTCCTATTAATTTAGTTAGTGAGATAAGACAGGACAGGTATTGTATGAATCAGGTACAAACATGTGTAAATTCACAAGATGACATGCGCTTGTAATGATATAGAATGTAGTAAAGCGATCATAATACAAGATCAGGATATTTATTAATAGAATGTATCTATCAGAATTGTTGGCAGAGATAGACGAGCTAATAGACAAGTTACTAAACGAAAAGCCTGAACTGACCAGAGATCTCATTACAGAGCAGATAAGGCAAAAGAAGGAAAAGATTGGTAACGGATACCTGACAGACCAGGGCGCAGTGTTTCTGATTGCTTCAGACCACGGGGTAAGAATATCAGGACCGCAAAAGACTGAGATCAGCATAAAGGAGCTATACTCTGGGGCAAAAGATATCTCACTTGAGACCAGAGTCCTGAATTTCTCACCTGCAAAACAGTTTTCTAGAAAGAAGGACGGATCCTCGTTTTATCTTAGAACCATGACAGTATATGATGCAAACTCTGCAGCTAGTGTAAAGCTGTGGGATGAGAAAGCAAAACTCGATAGTGTTGAGAACCTAAAGCCGGGTGATTTAATCAAGATAATAAAGGCATATGTAAAGTCAGACTTTAACGGCGCCCCGACAATTCACATAGGATCTGGTTCGGACATTGAGACTGTCAATACAAAAAGTGAGATTCCTACAATCGATACTATCACAAAGGATGTAAGTGAGGCAAAAGAAGGGGAGAAGAACATGGCAGTTTCAGGAATAATTGATGGAATAATCAGCGAGCGAGAATTTACAAACTCTCGCGGTATGCCAAGCACAATGCTAAAGATGAGACTCAGAGGAACAGACGGTAGCAGAACTAGTGTGGTACTGTGGGGCAAGGACGAGTCTAACATTCCAAACGTGATCTCAGATTCTGCCAAGGTCAGACTGCTAGGTGTCAGAACAAGACTTGCAAACCAGACAATAGAGATTCATGGAGATGATGCAACCATCGTTGAGATAGAAGGAAACAAAGACATAGAGCCAGTAATTGTCAGGGTTCTCTCAATATCTACAGAGAATGACAAGAACATGTTACTGGCAGTGGATGGTAAAAAGAACTTGGTTCACATTAGTGATTATGCCGACTCGACAAAAATCTGTACAGAAGGGGACATTATAGAATGCATGCCATCAAAGATTCGTGGCAACTCCATCACACTTGATGAGGGCTCTTTTGTAAGAAAACTAGACAATGACGAGTCAATTCCTTTGCTGTCTCAGGTCAGGACAAAGATTAATGATGTCAAAATCGATACAAACTATTGCATAGAGGCAATCGTTCTAAAGGCTCCTGAGAGACGAGACATTCAGACAAAGTCCGGAGAGACAGTTGCCCTCTCAGAGATGTTTGTAGAAGACGATTCCGGGCAAATTTGGATAAAGGGCTGGAGAAACCAAGCAAGAATACTTGACAAATGGCAGGCAGGGGAGATCATTACAATTACCGGACTTGATTCAAGGGCAGGACTAGAAGGCAGGACAGAACTGTTCATTACACCATTCTCAAAGATTGCAAAAAAGACCTAGTCCCAAAAACCCCTGGTTACAACATACTGCCTCTCTGCCTCATATATCTGCCGAAACAAGTGTTCCTCATCGACCATGTTTCGCAGTATTCTCGCAGCAGTGTCAGCACCGACGCCATATCCTGATATTACGGTGATTGCAGTCCTGCCAAAATTCTCAATCAAAGAGGCAACCTTCCATGCACGGTCAAGCTTGTGTGTTTCTTCTGCAGACAACTCTTTTCCGTCATGTTTTTTCCTGATTATCTTTGCTAAATCATAATCAGAATAGTATGTCGCAGTAATCTGCCTTGCCTTGCAGTAGGGACATACCAGACGCTTGACCTCAGAGGTCTGGACTGCTAGCTCCCATTTGCCACAGCGGGCACAGATTAGACGATGTTTGGTCTTTGCAAGCCTAGCCTTTACAAGATCAAGAATTCCTTGGTCAAGGTTTGCCGGAGATGAGTAGTACTTTGTGGTGTGATCCAATATAGGCTCTGCAAGTCTTGAGAACTGATCAACTTCAGACCACATTACATGAATTTTATCATCTTTGATTTTTTGCAGTATATCATCACAGCCTTTGAGATCATATTTGTCATGAAACAACTCACGTAATGCTTCATGTACAAGAGCAGTCTTTGAGTATCGCTCATACAAGAATCGGGCAAGTTTTTTGTCATATATTGCACCACGACCTACCACTCCAAACTTTTTTGCAACACACCACGTCCTCCAGTTCACATTGTGCGTTCCAGTCAGAGATGCACTAACCATGGACTGTAAATCATAGTCATCTTTTAACACCGCAAGAAAGAGTCCTTCGGAGATGCGAGAAGTAGAGGACAGGACAATTCTATAGCCATCAGACCGGGACTCGACTGTAGAGCCTAGCATTGAAGAGAGCATTGAAGACAAGAGTGCTGAGAGTGTAGTGTTGATTCGGGTTCCAAGACAGCAGTGAACTACCAGCAAACCCTGAGATCTGTTTGACTCGATTACAATGGTATTATGATCTGGAATCTTGGCCAGAGTCAGCTCTTGGATGACATTGTTTGTCAGTGTGTATCTGCCATCCTTGACTCTGCTACGAAAGTCTCCTACCTTTTGTGCAGTTTTGTAATCGATGGGGATGTTTTCACCCTCCCAGTACGGCACAGTAATTCCCTTGCCTCGATAAGGTTCGACATTTACATAAAGTGACTTTTCATCTACGTTTAGTATTCTCCACTGTGAGCCCTTTAGAACAAAGACATTTCCCGAGTCTCCAAAGTCCCCTACAAATCTTTGATCCAGAGATCCGATTATCTTCTTTCCTACACTGTCAAAGACCCTGAACTTTAGTATGTCAGGAATTGTTGAGAGGTTCTCAAAATAATATTTGAATGCGCGTCTCTTCTTCCACCAGGTCATCTTTGTTTTATCAAAGAATATCAGGTAGTTTGAATCAAGCAGTTCTAAGACACTGATGAGATCCTCAATCTTTAGATTTCTAAAGGGGTATGCCTTGATTACTATCTCAAAGGCTTGCTCAACTGAAATTTCGCCTAGCTGTATTGAGAGTCCGACTAGATGGTGTGCTAGTACATCAAGGGAACCATCATGGATTATTTGATCCTCAATAGATCTCTCTCGGATTCGGTCAAGAATTGCCTGCGCTTCAAACTCGTCATCAGGGTTGTTTGTAATGACAAACCCAGCTGCTGATGAATTTCGGTTATGCTTGCTTCTGCCTATTCTTTGAATAAACTTTGATACCTGCCTAGGGGAACCATAATGTATTACTAGTTGGACGGATCCTATATCTAGTCCTAGCTCCAATGAGGATGTACACACTACAATTCCGTGTCTTCCCTCACGCAGGGTCAGCTCAGTCTCCTCTCTTACCTCCCTTGAGAGAGACCCGTGGTGCAGCTCGATTGGGATTGTAGATTTTTGTTTTAGTGTTGATGCTAGAAACTCGGCCTCCCCGCGGGTATTGGTAAAGAGTAAGACAGGCGAGTCTAGTTCTAGCTCGGAGACATATCGGATTATCTCGTCTGCCACATCAGAGATGGTTCCGTTTACATATCTTATCTCCACATCATATCTCCGAACTGACGTGTCTCTGATTATCTTGCATCTTCGCTTTGTTCCTACGACAAACTTTGCAGCTTCGGTAGGATTTCCTACAGTAGCTGACAGCCCTATCTTGGTAAGAGGGAGGCTTGAGTTTAGTTCTAGTCTCTCAATACTCAGGGATAGTTGGGAGCCTCTCTCACTTGCAAGCAACTCGTGTACCTCGTCTATTACAATCCATTCTAGCTCAGATAGTGCAGCAAGCATCTTTGCTTGTGTTAGCAAGATTACCAGGGTCTCAGGAGTCGTGATAAGAACGTCTGGTGGGTCTTGGGTTATCTGTCTCCTTTCTTTCTGGCTGGTATCGCCATGACGTACATTGATGTTTAGCTGGGAACCGTGTGCATACTTTGTAATTCTTCTAAAGACATCACGGTTTAATGCCCTCAGAGGTGTGATGTAAAGGACCTTTACCTTGCCAGCTCTTTTAGAATCTTTGAGGAGATAAAAGATTGGTATGACAGAACACTCAGTCTTGCCTGACCCAGTAGGTGCAATGACAAGACAGTCCTTCTTTTGTAGTATTACAGGTGATGCCTTTGCCTGAATTTCAGTAAGTTTAGAAAATCCATATCTTCCAAACAATGAATCAAGTTTGGTTGATTGTTTTATCTGATCGTGATTTTTCATAGACAATCACACCGACTAGGCCGAGTGCAAATAAAACTAGGGTAATAACTGGGATAGAGTCAAAGATTCCTGCCATTATTTAGCCTAGGTGCAGGCCGTTAAAAATCTTCAGTTTTATCAGACATCCCAGTCTTGTTAATCGTGTAGGCAAAGCTTGCTTTCTTTAATGCCCAATAAATCTGGCCAGAAAACTTTGATGAATTTTTAGACAGGTGTATCTTGATGTGTGTGAATGGATCTATTGCACTCTGCATGTTTTCTGCCTCACCGCTCTCTGTGTGCCTGATCATGTTGGTGATGACTATGGGGATTTTTTTTGTAATGGAATATTGGGATATCTCATGCATGTGTCTTGTAAATACCGAGTTTTTCTCAAAGATGGATTGGTCTTTGTTATACTCGTAAGAGAAGAGATCAGTAATATTATCAATGACTATCAGAGAAAAACTATCCTTGAGTGATGCAATTGATTTTATCTGCTCAGACGTGTTGGTTACTCGGGATACTGTTATTTTTTCAAGCAGGTCTGCATTTGATTCTTGTTGAATCTCTAGTATTCGTTCTGGCCTAAATCCCCCAGTCGTGTCCAGATACAAGACATTGCCGCCATTTTTAATGGAATTTATCGACAGCTGCAACAACAGCAGGGTCTTGCCTGTTCCGTTGCCGCCAAAGATATCTACGATCACGCCGCTTGGGATTCCTCCGGAGAGGAATTGGTCTAATTTTTGTATGCCAGTTGCGATCATTTGTATAATTAGTAGAAAACAAAGAAAAATTTAAAGAGTTTTAATTGTGTTAAGAGCTATAACTGTGAATGCATGTAAGCTATTGCTCTATCCCTAGTATTGCTAGCTGATTCTTGGTGTGACCCTCCATTCCCTCTAGAAAAGTATATGATACTTGGATATACCAGCAATGTTGTTATTTGTCTGGTTTTTTATGAATATCACGATTAAACTGCAGTCTGTCAGATAACATACGGTTTAGTTCATCATAACCAGGAAGGTCTGATTTTAATTTTCTAGCCTCGTTTAGAAAATATTTTGAATCCTCTACCCTATCAAGTACATAAAGTGCTTTGGCTTTGTTGTACAGAGTAGATGCTTTGTCGTACAAATAATCATCTTTGTCTGAACCTATTTCAAGTGCCTTATCATAACAAGATAGTGCTTTTTCAAATTTCCCAATTGCATCAAGTGAAACGCCTTTGGAAAAAAATGCATATGCAGTAGAATCGTCTATTTTTATTATTTCATCATAACAATTTATCGATTCCTCGAATTTCCCAAGTAGTTGAAAGTCTAATCCTTTGTTGTATAGAGCATCAATATTATTTGGGTCTAATTTTATCACCTCATCATAACATTCTATGGATTTTTTCAGCATGTCAGAGTCTTTATTAATTTCATAAAAATCACCAAAGAGCACACCTTTGGAAAAAAAGGCGTTAGTGTGGTTTGGATCCAATTCTAGTACCCTATTCAAGCTGTTCATTGCTTCATCTAATTTTCCAAGATTGTATTGTATGATTGATCTTTTGTAAAATGCCCAGAGTGTAGATTCGCTTGGTTTTATGCCATCTAGTTTTTCAAGACATTCAAGGGCTTCTTTTTCCATACCAAGTTTCACAAATAATTCCGCCTTTCCAGGATATGAAAAAACTATATCCGGGTCTAATTCGATTATTTTATCATAACAAGACATTGTATCTTCAATCTTGTCAAGTTTTTCTAACGCCATGGATTTTTCCAGATATACAATGGCAGGATCTGGATCTATACCTATTGCCTCATCAAAGTATTTGATTGCTTCTTCAAATTTTCCGGCATTACATAGTTCTCTAGCCCTACTAAGAGGATTATAGATTTCCATATAATATTATTATATAAATAATAATTTAAATTGTTGGATCTGTTTAGGCCTGCCAGTCTCTCCGATTAGATTGTCAAGTATGTGTGAGATAGACCGTGTCTGTTTTGATATGATTTTGTATGATCAGCTTGAAAAAGCTAGGCATGACCTAAACAGGTACGATTATTCTTGACACATAAATGGAAAAAAATGTGTAGAAATATCTAATTTAATTGATTAGATATTCTCTCTTTTACTTGATCTTTGTTGCCGGATCTATCATCTAGCTTGTTTGTTGCTTGATTATGTTCTATTTTGTAGATGGATTTTGAGATCGATATTGGAGAGTATGCATCACCAAATATACTATCAGTGTCTTTTCCAAGCAATAAAATTACTTGATTTCCTGCGGCTAGTTCTAATGCTTCAGTTTTAGTAGTTATTCCATCTAAAACACCACCGGCCATTACAACTTTGAGTGTTTTATCATTTAGATTACCCTTGATAACATCGTCCACTTTGACAGCAAACTCTGTGTATACTCTAGGCAAAGTATCAGAGCGAATAATCTTCCAGTAGGGTTTTACTTCTAGAATGGTTCCTTCAACAATTAATTGTGCTCTATCTATCTCTTGCTTTTCTGTCAAGGCCTCTTCCAAAGTATGGACTCCGATAGTTACACCGGGATTATCAATGGCAAATTGTTTTCCTATTTTGTCAGCATCATCAGGCATACCAATTACCAATACAGGCAATATAGAGAGAGCTAAAAGAGGTAATAGTTTTTTGTTCAGTTTAATACATTCCTCTAATTGTTGAGATATCATGGCTGTTTAATGATCTATCCACAGTATTTGATGAAAGAGTTGCGCGTATTGGTGAACTTGTTGTTTCAGTATGATCATGAATACCTGCCACATGTCTAATTTCATGGATTGCAACAGTTTCATAGTCACAAGACCGCCAACCTTGAGATATATTTACATCTCCAAAGTCTTGGTGAGAGTTAAATTCTAGATCTGTATAGGACATGACACCGTTATTAGTTATGTAAGATGTTTCTGCAAGAGTAGATGAAAACCAACCAACCAAATGAGCGCCAATATCAATATCTCCATTTGAATCATCTCGTGTAAAGTTCCACCAACTTAATGGAACATTATTCCACACATTGGCAGATTTTACAAAATCAGTTGCCGGTGTAAAACTTTGATGAGAGATATTATTCAATGATAAAGTACTATCAAATGTCATGTCTGTTTGCCAAGTAAAAGTATTGCTTGTATGATCTGCAAATGCATAATTAATGCTACTAAATGGCAAAATCATTGCAACACCCAAAGAGGCAGATAGGATGTTTTAGTCGTTATCCGAGTCATTAATTATGGTAAAATATATCATTATATTACAATTGATATTGTGTTGCGGTATGCCTTTGTATAATCAAAAATAACACAAATAATTTTCAAACATACAACGTATAATGAAGTTTAGGTACGAAAAGCTAGGCATGACCTAAACAGATACAGAAAATTATTTTCTTAAATTTCTATATTTAATTAAGAAAATTGATCCAACAATAAAAAATGGAAAGGTTATTGCCACACCAACTGTTGTTTCTAACGGGATAGTACGATAGTTTGCCGTAAATAGATTATACAATTCAGAAAACATTCGTTCAAAACCTATGTAAAGTAAAACTAGACTGATAATAAGATACATATTTTTCTTGTATGTTGGGAATTTTTTCCCAATAACTAACACAAATATTACCATGGATGTTATAATTGCAAATATTATTGGAACCATAACGTATACTGATGCCCACCATATTTCGCAGTTTTTGGTTTGTACATCATACGTGTGTGTTAGGGGGCAATCTAATCCAATTATAGAACCTACTCCAAAAATATCTTGAGGGCCAAGTATCATTAATGCTACTAGTGAAAAAATAAAAAGAATTCTCATTAGCCAGTTACCGTAACGGTATTATGTAAATGAGTTGTTGTGTGTGCTGTAGATCCTGATGATAGAAACTTTTGGAGGTGTTGTAATACAATTATTTAGACTCGTTCTTTGCATAATCCAAACTTCGTCCGTTTGGATAGTTTATATTGTATACTTTGTTGTCTTCTCCGATTTTGTATTTGCTATATTTTCCTAACGATGAATATAATGCCTCACCGTCTTGAAAGGCAAATACAGATACTGGAGTCAGATGAATTAGAATTTTTTCATCTATTTCAAATTGGGGTTCATAGGGAGCTAGATAGAATTTATTATCATATGTATAATGTCCATGTAGATAAAAAGTCAATGTCTCACTAGATACACCTTTGATGTCTTCATCCACCTTTATTGTAACTGGTACAGCACCATATGTCTTGCCATGCTTGCCCATCCAATCAATAGGATCACCTACCGATAGAACCGTGCCTATTACAGTATGAGAAATTCCATCTTTTATATCTGCTGGATTGACTGTGTCAATAGATACGGAACCATCATCGTGTATTATGTTTGAATTGGCTTTTGAAATGTCAGATGGGGTGTATGCATAGGTATTATTTTTTGAATCAATAGTAAATACCATTGTTATCCCTGCTGCAAGTATCACACTTGCTAAAATTGTTGGAATTAAGATTTTGTTTTTCATCTCAATAAAATCCATTAATTTGTGTAATGTCGTCAGATTTTAGGCTGTTATAGTTACTGTTACATGAAGGATACATGAGACTGTGACTAGAAGATGTAAACCAGCCTACAGTATGAGCAACCTCTATTTGTTTCAAGTTCATTTACTTGACCTGTAGAACCACTTGTTGCAATAGGCATTACCCCGGATTGTTTCTTTCGTTATCCAAGTCATTAATTATGGTAAAATATATCATTATATTACAATTGATATTGTTTTGCGGTATGCCTTTGTATAATCAAAAATAACACAAATAATTTTCAAACATACAACGTATAATGAAGTTTAGGTACGAAAAGCTAGGCATGGCCTAAACAGATACTTATCCTGATGGAATTAATGGTTGGTATTTTGATGTTTAGATGTTCAATATTTTGAATCTAAGGATCAGTATTTCAGGCATGATTTTGAATCGGAATAAGATTTGTATCTATGAACCGCTGATTAGACAGAACCGTCTCGATAACTTCACAGTATCTTACAGAATACTAATCATCAATTCATACGTTCTAAAAGATCATCCTTCAGATCTGCCATCCTGTTTTTTGTTTGTGGGTCTAAATAACGACTGTTTATTATTCCCTGTCCAGATTCAACACCACATATTGCTTCAGCATCTATCATCATAGCCTCAAGTTCTGGGCCTGCTAATTCGATGTCTATTCTTGAGTATGGGTGAAGTACGACTGCCATATAATCAATTACCTCATTGGCATATTCATTACACTGTTGTCTGATTGATTGGTATTGCTACTGATTATCCGTTTCTTCATTGGCTGGTTGCTGACCTAGTAAATCAATGTCTTTAGTAAATGGTGTTTTAAAAGTTCCAAACGGTGAATCGTAATATGCCGTACCTACAACTTTTATGCTGATGTCTTTATCTAAAACAACATCGAAAACAGTACCAATTGTGCCAGTTGTTTTAAGTGTAATATCTGCATCAATCTCCCTTGCACTATTCTTTGGTATTGTGATATTATAAGGAAGTGTAATTTCTGCTACGTTGTTATTCCCGGCATAAACATAAAGGTCAATTCTATCTAATTTTGCATTTATTGAATTTGGATTATATATGCACACAATCAGTCTAAGGTCAAACCCTTTAGAATAATAATCACATACATCAAACTCAACAGATTCAAATGCTTTGTGTTCTGCAATATCTGTGTTGATAGATATTGCCATAAATAATACAATCATAGATACTACCACAACAGGAATTATTAAGAATAATTTATTGAATCCTTTTTTGCCTGGTTCTGCTGGTGGGTCTTCGGGTAGTTTGGCAGGTGGTTCTGCTGGTGGGTCTGATGAACTCAATCAGGTTTCAGATTATTGCTATGTGTTAAAAGGGTTATGAGGGATTTTTGGAATAAGATTTGTATTCAAGCATGACTTTGAATCGGAATAAGATCAGTATTTTGTGCCTGTATAGCTAACACCCGAATTCGCAACAGTACCTCAAAAATAATACCAATAAT
Source organism: Nitrosopumilus sp. UBA526 (assembly GCA_002506665.1). Classification (GTDB taxonomy): domain Archaea; phylum Thermoproteota; class Nitrososphaeria; order Nitrososphaerales; family Nitrosopumilaceae; genus Nitrosopumilus. The sequence continues at coordinate 27,704 of DAXZ01000040.1, forward strand.
TTTTATTGTTTGCAAACATACAACGTATAATGAAGTTTAGGTACGAAAAGCTAGGCATGACCTAAACAGATACAGAAAATTATTTTCTTAAATTCCTATATTTCCTTAAGAAAATTAATCCAACAACAAAAAATGGAATACTCCAAAGAGAGGTTATTGTTGCACCAATTATTAATTCTAACTGGATGTTAGGATGGTTTACTGTAAATATATTATACAATTCAAAAAATACGCTTTTAAAACCTAGGAAAAGTAAAACTATACTGATAATAAGATACATATTTTTCTTGTATGTTGGGAATTTTTTCCCAATAACTAACACAAGGATTGCAATGCATGTTATAACTGCAAATATTATTGGATAAGCAACGAGTGCTGATGCCCACCATATTTCGCAGTTTTTGGTTTGTACATCATACCTGTGTGTTTGGGGGCAATCTAATCCAATTATAGGAGAATCTACTCCAAAAATATCTTGAGGGACAAGCATCATTAATACTACTAGTGAAAAAATAAAAAGAATTCTCATTACCCAGTTACCGTAACGTTACTGTGTAAATGAGTTATTGTGTGTGCTGTAGATCCTGCAACTGCAGAGATTCTTCTATTTGTGCTTCTGCATAATTCATACCACTAAATGGCAAAATCATAGTAACAACCAAAGAGGCAAACAGGACTGTTTTTTTCGTTCTCCAAGTCATTAATTAGGGTAAAACATGTTATTATATTACAATTAATATTGTGTTGCGGTATGCCTTTGTATAATCAAGCGTATGGTAATTTAATGTCATACAAAGTATATGTCAGGCCTGCAGCTCACAGCATGTATGGCTATACCATACAGAGGAAATCAAAACATCAACAAAACGCACTAGATTTGTTACAAACTTTGTTTGTTAATGGGTCATGTACCACATGGGAGATGGCTAAAAATAAATCTCACAAAATAACCATAATAAGAAATCAAGAAAAAATATTCAGACGGCTATTAGTTGGCAGAACTGATAGGGCAAGATACTCTGGTGGCATACTAGATAGTGGTCTTGTAGTAAAAGAAAAACACACAAAACCATATAGCAGATATCGTTTGTCGTTATATGGTATACTGTACTGTTTGGATACCACATATCCTAGAAAAAAAGACATTGATGTTATGACATCCAAATACGCATTTTTACTTCCAAAGATATTTGGAAGATGGAAGGAATTAAAATCTATTTTGGGGTCTGATGTATATAATCTGCAAATCTTGGCCAAAACAATATACCTGAATAATCTAAAGATGGCGCGCACAGATAACCCGCTGTATGAGCTAATGTCATTTATTCACATAAAGTACAGACGAAACTTTGAATCAATATCAGAAGTTGAATTAGCAGAACAAATATCATATTGGTTTTATACCTTTTTGCTATACCGGGATAAATCTCAAAAACTAAAAAATATACTAGCATCAGATGCACATCTACAAAAATGGTATATGGATTTTTTCAATCAAGCAAAAAACTATTACATCCAAAGGCTACACACAATAAAAAACTTTGATTTAGTTTAGGATTATTTTGCATGTTTTTTTATTATTTTGCGTAATATGTCAAGCTTAATTGGCTTGTTTATCAGTCCTGCAAGAGATCTATCTTTTGCGTTCTTGTATTTTATGTCATCTAGCATATAGCTTGAGATAAAGACGACTTTTGCATTATGATCATACTTTATTATACGTAAAAAAGCCTCATACCCATCAATCACAGGCATCTTAACATCTAAAAACACAATATCTGGATTAAATTCTTGATACTTTAAAACAGCACTATTTCCATTTGTAATTGCAAGCACATCATGACCTTCATTAATTAGCAATAATTGTAGGGATTCAAGAAAGTCATAATCATCATCTACTATGAGGATCTTTTTTACACTTGACATGATACACTATTTTTTGGCAGATGTATAGTAAAAGTTATCGGATCATCCTTTACAATAATGGTGCCATTATGTTGCTCTATGATATTTTTGCAACTAGTAAGACCAAGCCCTGTACCTTGCATCTTTGTAGTAAATAGCGGTTCAAATATTTTAGAGATATTTTGTTTAGGGATAACGCCAGAGTTCTCAAAGGACAATACCGCCATATCTTCTTTGTCAGATAATTTGATTGTAATATAACCAGTATCATTATCAATTGCTTGGACTGCATTTAGTATTAAATTTGCAAAAACAAACTCTAATTTTTCAGAGTCACAAAGTATGGTTATGTCATTTTCTGGAATGCTTAGCTTTATGTTTTTAGGCATTATTATAATATCTAAGGAATGATAAAGTATCTCATGTATTGATGCAGGTTCTAAAACAAATGGAACTGTACGAATATAGTTTAGTACACCTTCTATTTGGTGTGACATTCGTTTTACGGCGCGATTGATTCTATGTATCTCATCATCAAATAACTTTGAATTGTTATATTTTTGAAGTAATGTTACAGAATTACGTATTGTGCCTAACGGATTTCTCATATCATGAGCAATTATTGTTGCAAATTCTCCTATTGTGGTAAATTTTTCATCTTTAATTTTTTGTTTAGTATATTTGGTAAACATTTTCAAGATAAATGAGATCATAAGGATATGGATTATTACATTAATTATGCAAAATATTATTTGCAATAGTATCAACTGTTTTGAGTGTGTATCAATATCTTGCCCAAGCTTTTCTGTGAGAACACCGGATAGTGTGACTAGATTGTTACCTAGTTCTTCTATATCTTTTATTTCTTGAGAGGAGGCGTTCTCTTTTGATACTAGTTTAGAAATATCATTCTTGTACTTTTCAAATTGTTTTACTATATTGTTCCAGTCAGTGGTGAATTGTAATGGGAGTGGCGGGATTGATAGACCTGAGAACTCGCCACCATATTTTAGAAAATGAATGTTATCTTCTAATTTTTCAAGTGCCAAAGAAACATTATGCTCATGTGTTTTATCATGAAACAATACTTGATTTATCTCAATTTGAACTTGACCTGTTAATATTCTATTTTTTCCTGCAACATTTACAATGTTTCCAGTAAGGATCATCTGGGATTCAAAATGAATAATAACTAAAAAGCTTGCAATTATGAGGGCAATTTGTAATGTAACTATGACGGTAATTTTGTACTTAAACTTCATTATACGTTGTATGTTTGCAAATAATAAAAATTATTGGTATTATTTTTGAGTATACAAAGGCATACCGCAACACAATATCAATTGTAATATAATAACATGTTTTACCCTAATTAATGACTTGGAGAACGAAAAAAACAGTCCTGTTTGCCTCTTTGGTTGTTACTATGATTTTACCATTTAGTGTGATGGATATAGCACAAGCAGAACCGCCTAGTACAGAAAGATACAGTGCTCAAGACATACAAACTGCGGTGGAAAAAGCAGATAGATTCATCACTCAGGAGAATTTCTTAATATCAATTGATGAAGAATCTGCCTCTAGTGTAATGTCAAATCATGAACTTGATATAATCAATGATTTTATTGCAATGCAAAATGATTATGTTAGAAAAGTAATGGCAAATCCTAATGAAAAACACTCATTTGATCCAGAATTACAGAATAAATTTTCTGAATTAATAGAGGAAATCAAAGAAAATAAGAATCGAGTTAGAGAAGTAGATTATATATCCAATTGGATTCTTCCTGAGGCATTTGCATGGGCTGATGTATGTGGCGGTTCGTTAAACAACCCACATCCAGAATATATTAGAAAAGATATCCGCAAAACTAATACAGTAACAGAGGCCCAATACATTGTAGTAGGTTGGGGATATAGTGAAGTTCCATTTTATGCATCATATGTGTGGTGGGGGTTTACTGATGACTTGGTTGACTATGGCAAACAAATAACTGCATACAATTGTAATCATGGTGCATTTCGAGATCAGATAGTTATTGAACATCATGATGATTCACAATGGCATTTGATGAAACAAATCAAAGAACCAAACCCGGCATTTGATGATTATGTGCAACCGGTTTGGTGGTGGATCTACTATACCGCGGTATGGCACAATGATGAGATAGGAACTCCTACACCGTGGTAATCCCTACTTTTTTTATATTAAGATTGTATGGAATTATCTCGTTATCTATATTGATAAATATAATATTTTGGGGGACTGAACTTTGGAGATCAGACAGTTTAATGACTCGTGAATCTTTTATACTGTTGAGTAGTCTAGAAATTTTCTTTTTTGTTGGACTTTGTTTACTTTTTAGAGATACCTTGTATAATTACAGGAATGAGCAGTTAGTATAACATGGCTAGTTTTCTTTGGTATCTATTACCGACATTTTTTGGATTTGTAGGATATGCCATTGTTGCAAATGCAGTAGGATATGAAAACAAGAAAGTAATTAGAAAAAGTCTGAAAATTGCCAGTATTTTTACAACAATAATTATAGCATTACTTGTACGGGTTATTATAAATGCTAATTTTTTCTATAATCCTTGATGGCCGAGGGCTGGACTAACAAGTTTGACTTTGAATGAATAAAAACAACAATAACTTTTGCATAATTCCAAATTTTGCCTAGGGATATCTTAAGAAGACAGTACAAGCTTGTCCAAGACCCCTAACCATTAGTCTTTGATGGGTAGTGCTCGAGTCAAATTATGTGACATATTTTAAAAGAGGTAAGGCTTTTATGCTAGAGAACAAGGTTGCAAAACAAGTGAGCAATAGGTGTCCCAACCAAATAGTGCAAAAAGACCTCTGACAATCCTTCAAAAAAGTACAAAGAAGAAGGTTACTGTAAGATTAAAAAACGAAGTGGAATACAAGGGAAAGATGGACAATGTCGATTCATATATGAACTTGATAATGACTGATGCCGAGGAGATTCATGACGGTAGAACAATTGCAAACTATGGCAGAGTTATTGTAAGGGGCAACAACGTATTATTTATCAAGCTAGAAAATGATCTCTAGTTTATCATGGGTGGTTTTATGACCAACAACTTTCTATTTACATCAGAATCAGTTACAGAAGGACATCCAGACAAGATATGTGACAACATATCAGATGCGTTCCTAGATGAATATCTAAGACAAGACCCCGACTCGAGGGTTGCAGTAGAGACGATGGTTACGACAGGCCATGTGGTCGTAGCAGGCGAGGTCACATCAAAGGCAGTCTTTGAGAAGGAGGCACAAGAAGAACTAGTCAGAAAGACAATCAAGGAGATAGGATATGATAATGAGGAATTAAAGTTTGATGGTGCTAGCTGCACAGTTGATCTAAGACTTCATCTGCAGAGTCCAGATATCAGTCAAGGCGTAACTGCAACTGAGAAGAGAGAGCAGGGTGCCGGTGATCAGGGACTGATGTTTGGCTATGCAACAAATGAGACAAAAGAACTAATGCCGATGCCAATCCTGCTTGCACACAAGCTAGTAGAGCAGCTATCACATACACGAAGGACCGGCACTCTATCATGGGTCAGGCCTGACGGCAAATCGCAGGTATCTGTAAGGTATGAGGATGACAGGCCGGTATCTATTGAGACTGTCGTCATATCAACACAACACTCACCGGATATAACACACGAGGAGATCTCTAAAGGAGTAATAGACAAAGTAATCAGACCTGTCTTGGGGGATCAATGGAGTGATACAATTACAATTCACATCAATCCTACCGGAAAGTTTGTGATCGGCGGGCCACATGGAGATGCCGGTCTGACAGGACGAAAGATAATTGTGGATAGTTATGGTGGGTTTGGAAGACATGGTGGAGGTGCCTTCTCAGGCAAGGATCCATCCAAGGTGGACAGATCTGCGTGTTACATGTGCAGGTATATCGCAAAGAACCTGGTGGCTGCAGGACTAGCAGACAGGTGTGAGGTACAGCTAGCATATGCCATAGGAGTGGCAGAGCCTGTATCGCTATATGTCAATACGTTTGGGACAAGCAAGATTCCAAGAGATGACATTGAGGAGCTAGTTAGAAAGAATTTTGATCTGAGACCGTCAGGAATTATTGCGCAGTTGAATCTAAAGAGGCCAATTTATAAAAAGACAGCAGCATATGGACATTTTGGAAGAGCAGAACCAGAGTTTACATGGGAAAAGACAGACAAGGCAGAGACACTAAGGCAGTCTGCCGGACTGTAGTATAGAATAGAAATTTATTCCAGAGATCTTGCGCAATTTTTGATGATCTCCTACAAAGCTGCCAATCAAGAGATTAAGATCGTCAGGTCCTAGTATACTATCTGGGTTTGTTATGGCATCATAGTATGCATCCTCAAGACTGGTTTTGGTTATTGTAGTGTCTGTTCCCTGCGAGCAGAGTCTTGCATATTGCTCAAAGGTAATACAGTCAGGACCTACAAGGTCAATTATCATGTTTTTGAATTTGTTCTGATATATTGCAGCATATATTACCTCGAGTACATCTGTCATGTGAATCGGCTGTAGTAGATACTTGCCAGAGCCAGGAATCCTTATCTCTTTATTTTTTATCTGTTGTTGCAGATGTTTTGTAAGGGAATCATCTCGGCTTAAAATGTATGAGGGTCTAAAGATGACATAGTCTAGGCCGGAATTAATGATGTGTTGTTCTGCATTATACTTTGAGATAAAGTATCCTGATGATGTATTGTGAGATACACCTAGACCACTCAGATAGATAATTTTTTTGATATTGGTCTTTGTGCAGAGAGTTGTTATTTGTCTTGTGAGTCTGTCATTTATCTCATCATAGCTTGCATCAACTGACTGTCTTCCTATCCCAACTAGATGGACTAGTACGTCTGCGTCTTGTATGTGTGGCAAGAGTTTTTCATCATACTTTGAGATTATCTTACATTCATGCTTGAATCCTTGAAAATCATTTCGAGATATTGAGACTAGGTTGGTGTTTTTTTGAGATAGGTATAATCTGAGATTTTTTGCAACAAATCCACTGGCTCCTGTGATGAGAACCTTTGAGTATTTACCCATGAGGGAATGATTTCTGTTTTAATTTTAAATCTATGCAGTTGCCAATTATGGTTAATTCTCAAATAAGAGTTAATACTGTAAAACAGATACAGCTAGGTGTGGAAGAAAAAACACAGCTAAGGACAGGATATACCACAGGAAGTTCTGCTACTGCAGCTGCAAAGGCGGCACTATTATCAGTGATTAATCAAGATATGGTAGATAACGTAGATGTGTTGTTGCCACGACGATCTCGGATTCAGATTCCCATACACTCGTGTGAATTTACATCAAACATGGCAAGATGCTCTGTCATAAAAGATGGTGGAGATGATCCTGATGTGACACATGGTGCAGAGATTGTAGTAGAGATATCAATTACTAGAGAGATAAATGAGATTGAAATTTGTGGAGGAGAGGGTGTGGGAACTGTCACAAAGCCTGGATTGGGTCTTGAGCTTGACAAGCCTGCGATAAATCCCGTTCCAAAGAAGATGATTCTTGAGAATCTACGGGAGATAGGGCAAGAAATTCTCTTGAGAAATGGAATAAAAGTTGTGATCTCAGTTCCCAAAGGACGAGAGCTTGGACCCAAGACTGACAATCCAAGACTAGGTATCATAAATGGTATCTCAATCTTGGGAACTAGTGGAATTGTTGTTCCGTTCTCTACTGCATCATATGCAGCGTCGATACGACAGAGTTTGGATGTTGCAGTTGCAATGGGAGATGATACTGTTGTACTGACAACTGGTGGAAGAAGTGAGGACTTTGCAAGAAAAATTATAGACTTGCCTGAGCACTGCTTTGTTCAGATGGGTGATTTCTCAGGATATACGATTCAGCAGTGTAGCAAGAGTAATATCAAGTGCGCAAGTGTTGTAGGATTTATCGGGAAACTTGCAAAGATGGCAGTCGGAGTAAAACAGACGCATGTAAAGGGATCAAAAGTAGATATGGGCTTTCTAGCTGGACTAGCAGAACAATGCAATGCAGAAAAAAGTGTTATTGAGGATATCAAAAAGGCAAACACTGCAAGACATGTATCTGAGATAGTTCAGGAGAGTAATACTGTGGGATTTTTTGAATTGATTTGTGCAGAGGTTCATAAACACATGAGACAGCACTCTGAAGAAAAGGTCTCGATAAATGTGATACTCTTTGATTTTGATGGAAGCATCTTGGCTAGAAAGACTGGGGAGTAAGGTATTTTATCCAAAGTCAGGGAATTTTGGTTATGGAGAAAACTGCAGTTCTTGCCATCACAAAAAATGGGGTAAAGATTGGAAAAAAATTACTAGATATGTTTCCAGACTGGAGTGTATTTGCCCCCCAAAAGTTCTCAGATGGAGATGACACTATAACATGGTATTTGGAACCAACGTCTGAGAAGCTAGCAGAGCTGTTCAAAAGCACTAGTGCATTGATATGTCTCTTTTCGTTGGGTGCAGTGGTAAGATTGATTGCTCCTCACCTAAAAGACAAAAAGGTGGATCCGGCAGTAATTGTAATTGATGACAAGACAAACTTTGTAATCAGCGTTTTGTCAGGACATATTGGTGGTGCCAATAAACTTACTGAAGAGATTGCAGAGAAGCTTGGGGCACAGCCAGTTATTACCACAGCAGCTGATGTGAATGATACCATAGCAGTTGATCTTGTAGGACGAGAGTTTGGCTGGGTAATTGATGATGAATCTACGGTAACCAAAACTAGTGCATGTATGGTAAATGAGGAACCCATAGGTGTATTTCAAGAGGCAGGCAAAAAAAACTGGTACAAGAGACTTCCTAGAAATGTTACAATATATGACAATGTAGAGCAGCTAAAGAGATCAGATACAACGGCATGTCTTGTCATATCTGATAGAATAATTGATGATAAAATATCATCAAAGTCTGTGATATATCGCCCTCCAAGTCTTGTAGTTGGTGTAGGACTGCACCAGGATACTACAAAAGATACTATACGCCAAGGAATAAGAGATAGTTTGAAGAGATTCGGGCTCTGTCCTGCATCTGTTGCAAAGCTAGTATCAATAAAGAAACCACAAGACGTGCAAGGACTAGTACAGCTAGGAGAGGAGATGGGAATTCCAGTAGAGTACATAGACAGAAACGACCTTGCTCTAGTCTCTGCTCCAAACCCATCAAAAGTAGTAAAGGCATTTGAGGGGACTGCAAGTGTATCCGAGGCAGCTGCAATCAAGGCATCCGGCGGTCATCTGATAGTTGAAAAACAAAAGTTTCCACCTGACCTTACCATAGCAATAGCGAGGATTACAAATTGAGACGTGGATTACTGCTAATTGACAGGGGAAGCAGAGAGAGTGAAGCAAGAGATGAGCTAGAGGCCATATGTGCGGGAATCAGGGAGAAAGGGGACTATGTCTTTGTTGATTTTTGTTTTCTAGAGGTAGTGCCGCCATACATCAAAGAGGGGATCTCTAAATGTCTAAGCAATAATATTGACTCACTTACCATAGTTCCCTACTTTTTGTATCCCGGAAGAAAGGTAAAAAA
>DAXZ01000009.1:0-9130 GCA_002506665.1 Nitrosopumilus sp. UBA526
AAAACCAAAAAAGCTAACCAAAAAAGAGTTAGAAGAAGCCATAAGAGAGGCAGAAAAAACCCTAGAAGAAGAATTAGAAGAACAACTCTCTGATGAGGAGATTGAAAACTTTCAGATAGAAAAAGTCGACATGGAGAGACTGACAAACAAGGTCTGCGACATCCTGGCTAAACGTGAATCAGATGGAATGTTCCAGGGAGAATTATGGAAAAAGCTTAAACTTACAAACCAGATTGGTTCTCGTTTGGCATTAAAACTTGAAAGAATGGGTACAATTACTAGGGCAAAACTTCTTGAGAAGAATCGTTGGACCTACAAACTAATTCTAAAAAAGACCCCGATCAGTACACAGTCAATCGAAAATGCGCCATGTCTGGTCTGCCCTGTTGAACAAAAGTGTTCCATTGACGGTGAGATAAGTCCTAGAACATGTCAATACATTGAAGACTGGGTAATTACTGAACTAAAGAGACCTATGAAGGCTAAATGAAACTCGCAGAAGCACGCAAGGATCAATATCGCAAACTAGCTCACGAACAGGGGTATAGGAGCAGAGCTGCATTCAAACTAAAAGAACTAAATCACTCTTATCGTATCATTGGGCCTGGTTTCTATGTCCTAGACCTGGGGTGTGCTCCTGGGGGATGGACACAGATTGCTGTAAAACTAGCCGGAAACCAGGGAAAAGTGATGGGCGTTGATTTATCATATGTTGAGGAAATTCCCGGAGCATATATCATCCGAGAAAGTATCAGCGACGAGCATGTGGCTGATGATATACTTGGTTATTTTAGGCGTAAGGTAAATGCCGTGATATGCGATCTCTCTCCTCAGGTTAGTGGAAACTGGTCTGTTGATCACGCCCAACAGGTCTCGTTAAACTATGACTGTACAAAAATAATGGACAAGGTTCTTGCGCGCAAAGGAAACGCGGTCTTTAAGATATTTGATGGCGAATTCTCATTAGAATTCAAGGAATATGTCAAGAAAAAATTTGTCCGAGTTGGCATAACAAAGCCCAAGGCCAGCAGACAGCAAAGTAGTGAGTTATACTATGTCTGTCTGGGTTTTAATGGATAGTTTTAAAGACACTGGCTATCTCATTTATGTTGGCATCTGTCCTGAATCCTGTCGGGTCAAACGCCGTGACGCTTGCAGTAAAACCATTTCCTTGCAGGCCAGATACCGCCTTTTCTAGTTTTGGCGGTGATGACCTAGTCATTGATGCAACCTCATCTATCGTGAAATATGTCCCCGGCATCTCTGACTCTGCTAGTGACTTGCAAAGTATCTTCTCACAAGTCTTCTCTACAGTAAGTCTAGAACTCTGAGTTAGCATGTCTTGAACAAACTCTTTGTCAAAAATCTTTCCTATCCATAAAGGCCCTGCCAGGCTTGCCTTTGATTCGCATAGCTCACATCTGCATTGGTGCTCGAGTGTAATCTTTCTGTGACCACAGTTCTTGCAATGTAGTATGTATCCTAGGTTCTCTTGCTGGTCTGGCCTGTTTCTAACCTTGACGTATGTTCTATAGTAGTGCATATAACTCTCAACGAACATTGGGACAATCTCCACACCAAGTCTTGCAGCTACTGCCCTGAGGGAACCTAGAATAAGTCTGATTGCAATCTCTGCTCCATATTTGGTTCTTACTGGAACCCCGCCGTATCTCCTTTTACATGCATCATCAAAGAGACCGTTTAGTACCTGAAGATCTGTTGCCGCAGTTGAGAGTATTCCTCCATGTATTGTGGCTCTGATGCCGCAGTCAAAGAATGCCGCAGGCGAGCCGAAAGGATCAATATCTACAATCGAGCCTCGTCTGCCCTTTTTTGAACAACTACTAAAAAACTCACAGGCCTCTTTTTCCGAGAACTCGATATTTTTCAGTCCGTTTAGATTTGCTGAATATTCTGCCATCCTTAAGGCCACTGGATTTAGATCGTTTATCACAGTCTTGTCAACTTTGAGCTCGTTTGCAACACGTAGCCCTCGGGCTCCTATGCCTGAGAGCCCATCTAAGAAGATTTTTGGGCCATCAAATTTATCAAGAAACGCAGCATATGCAATTATTGACAAATCCCTGTTCACCTGTGCCTTTGGATTAAAAAATGCCGGTCTCTTTGGAGGTGCTACATCAGTAATGGATCTCTTTGGAACCAACAGTCTTGTATCCCCTTCAACTACCTGAAGGGTCTCATCAGGAATATCCAACTCTGATCTTTTTCTAAACGTATAATGGTTTAATACTTGTGCCCTGAGACAAAATTTGTGCAGGTTTGTGGAGTAGACGATGCCGGACGTGGTTCAATGCTGGGTCCTTTGGTTATAGCTGGAATCTCACTTGATAAAAAAAACATCAAAAAACTATCCTCGTTAGGTGTAAGGGATTCAAAACAGCTCTCCCCAAGAATACGCGAAGAACTCTACAAAAAGATCCTCAAAACAGTTGATGATTACTATATCGCAAAGATCCCTCCAAGGTTCATTGATGCTAGTGTTAAGCTACACCGTCTGAATCATCTCGAGGCAAAATACATGGCCAAAGTCATCTCAAAACTGGATCCTGACACCTCGTACGTTGACTCGTGCGATGTAAACCCGGCCAGGTTTGGAAAAGAGATATCAAAACTATCTCATCACAAGATAAGGTCATATCATCATGCAGACAGCAGATTTGTAGTTGTATCTGCAGCATCAATTCTCGCCAAGGTCACACGAGACAGGGCAATCATGAAACTACAAAGAGACCATAACTTGGGCAGTGGATACCCGTCTGACCTGATAACTGTGAGATTTGTTAACAGATATTACAAAAAAAACCATGATATGCCCAATTTTGTGCGTAAAAGTTGGAGGCCTGTAAGGAAGATACTCGGAGAATAACTAGCCTCTATACCTTGCAATTATCATCGCATGATCCTTGGCATATGGAAGCAGATCTATTGACTGCAACACATCAAACTTTGCTTCCAACTTTCCTGTCTCCTCCCTAATTATCTTCTTTGGAGCCTGTATGACATCGATACTCCGGGTCTTGATTACCAGAAAGATGTATCCATCCTTTTTTAGAAACATCTCACAGTTCTCTATTGCAATCTCTGTCTGATCAGGCTGTGCAATGTCTACATACACAACATCCACTCTTCCAAATACTGCAAAATACTCTTTTGGTCTTCGCGCATCTTGCAGAATCGGAATAATGTTTGGTCTATATGCTGCAACTCTGTCTAAAAACTCCCTTGCCACCCTGCTTGTATGCTCAACTCCAAAAATTACCCCGCTTGGGCCGACAATGTCTGATATGTGGCTGACCGTGGTTCCAGTGGATGTTCCCAAGTACAAGACCTTACTTTTGTTCTCAAAAGCAAAGTACTCAAGCCCGTTCATGATTGCAGCTGCCAGCTTGCTTCTAAACGGATCCCATAGTCTAAACTCGATCTTTTTCTTGACTATGAGCTTTTCTTTATACACCCGGTTTCCCAAAACCAAGTTCTCAGTAGCCAGTCTTTTTCGCCCCTCTGACTCTATCCAAACAAACGGCTGATTATCTTCTTCCAAACCTTTTTCTCTTTTTGCCTGAATTCTGCCCATCCCTTCTCTTTCTTGGGCCGTCTCCGTATCTCTTTTGCCTTTGGGGTTGGGACGGTCTTGTGTCCTTTTCTGTGGGCTTTTCGTATTTTTTCCCTATCTCATCTACCCTTATGTTGAGTTTCTCAAGCAGTGTATTGTTTATCCCTTCTCCATAAATGTCAACTCTGGCCGCAATGACTGCCTTTGCAGCAACGGCGCGTGCAATCTTTCCGCGCTGCCATCTAGGTGCCGCATGAACCATCGCATGCTGGAACAATAACCCGTGCTTTGGTGGCTGACTGCCAGTCTTTAATGATCTAAACAATGCTTTTTCAGCTCCTAGAACCTGTATCGTACTTGCAGGAAGGGACGCTAGTCTGTTGAGACTTCCTGCCCTCTTTAGCATTCTTGCCCCCACTGCAGTTCCAAGTATCGTCGAAAGGTTTGGTGCAATCTCTTGCATCCCTGCCTCTATGCGCTCCTCAAGTTCTCTGCGTAACTCACTAAAATCTAAAATCTCTTTGGCAATGGACTGTACGATAGATAAATTAACATCAGCAATGTCCCCACCCCTGCTTCTTTTCGAGACAAGAGAGAGCATCTCTACTTTTGATTCTGGAAAACCTGCCTCTTCAAACACCTCCCTGGTCAGTGATTCACGTCTTCCGGCAATGACTATCTGTGCGTATCCATTGATACTGTCAACTATGTTTTCTAGTTCCGGAAAGTGCAGTCCATACCATTCTCGAAGCCTTGAGCCGAGTCCATTTGCAATCTTGTCAACCTCGTCTAGAGAATCAATTGCCTGAATTATGTGAAGGTCTGGACTCTGTGAAATCTCGGTAACTTTTAGAGACGATAATCCAAGGGCAAACTCCCTTAGCTTGCCTAACGTATCTTGCGGGTTTGAGGCAAACCCCGAGTCAACTATTATTTGTGGCTTTGATGACTGTATTTCACTTGACTCTGATGCGTTCATTAAACTAGAATCAATAGAATATTTCTTTAAAATCCAGAGCAGTGATTCATCACTTACCAAAACTCCTCTCTGAATTGCAGCTAGATAGTTTACAACCTCGTTTAATTTTGATTCCTTGTTCTTTACCAGGAGGTACTCTTTGACTGGGTCTGAGAAAGGAAACGCCTTTTCTACTTTTCCATCATTGAAAACAGAGATTCCCAATTCTGTTAAAATCACAGAATACATGACTAGTTAGTTTTAAATGACCTTTAAAAAATGTACCAAACTCAAGAATCAACTGTTATATTCAAAACCACGCTAATCCATCAGAGTGGAACCTATTATTGCAACGCTCATAGGTCCTATACATCTGGATCGGCCTGTGATGCTGGCATCTGGCATCTTGGGCATATCTCTAGATGTGTTTGACAGACTTTATGCATCAGGGGCAGGAGCAGTCGTCACAAAGTCCATCAGTACCGAGCCATGGGAGGGATACCCAAACCCAACAATTCTCAGCGTGCAGGGAGGCGGATGGATAAATGCAGTAGGCCTCTCAAATCCAGGCGCACCAAACTTTGCAAAGATGATAGAGCCAAACCGAGATATTCCCATAGTCGTGAGTCTGGTGGGGTCTGCACCCAAAGACTTTGAAATGATGATAAAACAATTCAAAAACTGTCAGGTGACAGCATACGAGCTAAACCTGTCATGTCCTCATGTTGCCAAGGTCGGCTTGGAGGTGGGAGATGATCCAGGGCTGGTACGAGAGATTGTATCTGCAGTAAAGGGTGCCTCAGGCGTACCTGTCATTGCCAAGGTTGGACTGGGTACTAGCAACTATCTTGATACTGTTGGCGCCGCAATCGATTCTGGCATTGACGCCATCACTGCAATCAATACTGTCAGGGCAATGGCCATAGATGTTGAGACCCGGCGACCAATTCTAAGCAACAAGTTTGGAGGACTGTCTGGAACTCCGATTAAACCAATTGCGCTAAGATGCGTCTATGAGATCTCATCACAGTATGACGTTCCAATAATTGGTTGCGGGGGTATTTCTACATGGGAGGATGCTGTCGAATTTTTCTTGTCAGGTGCTTCTGCTGTCCAACTTGGAAGCGCGATAGGTGATAACTGGATCAAGGTCTTTGATGATATTAACAAAGGAATCATACAATACATGAAGAGAAAAGGCTATTCTACAATAAAGGACATGGTGGGTCTTGCAAAGAGATCCTAACCATCCTACAATTCTCACAGTTGAAAGAGTAATTGATGAGACACCTACTGTCAGAACACTGGTGTTTACAGACAAGGTAATGCACGATGTTCTTCCAGGCCAGTTTGCAATGGTCTGGATTCCCGGTGTAAACGAGTTACCCATGAGTGTAATGATCTCAAAAGACGCAGGCAAAGCCGCCTTTACTGTCCGGCGACATGGCATGGCGTCTACTGGTCTGTTTAATGTAGGGGTGGGAGGACAGATTGGAGTTCGTGGTCCGTATGGCAATTCCTTTGATCTCAGGGCGGGAAGACTCTTGTTGGTGGGAGGGGGGACTGGCCTTGTCCCGATGATGAGACTGCTGACTTGTATCAAGACTTCTGATGATGTTACCGTGCTGATTGGTGCAAAGTCAAGAGACGAGGTGTTCTTTGAGAACCTGGCAAATGACCTACTGCATGAGAACTCACACAAAGTCATTGTATCTACTGATGATGGCAGTTATGGCCAAAAGGGATTTGTAACTGACATAGTCGAAAGACTGCTAAGTCAGACTCGTTTTGATGCGGTGTATGTCTGCGGTCCGGAGATAATGATGTACAAGACAGTACAATCAGCACATTCAAGGAATATCTTTGTTCAGGCAAGTCTTGAGAGGATGATGAAATGTGGTGTAGGAATCTGTGGCAGCTGCTGTATAGATGCGGATCTTGCCTGTAGGGATGGAACCGTCTTTGATGGGGATCATCTGTCTGCAAACAAGGAATTTGGTCATTTACATAGGAATAAGGCTGGAATCTTGGAAAATTACTAGCAAGGTTTAAAATAAATCATAAAATTATTTCGATGAAGGTAATGGGCAATCCAAAGATCGTTTTAACTGCTGATAGAACTCTGATGTCACCTTATAGGGGATTGTCCCTTGCAACGTTTTTTGGGTGTGCCCCGGCAATTGATCCTCACAGAGATAAAAACAGTTTTTGGTACAAAATTCTCGGAAATCAGGTGACCCCAAAGATCCTCTTTGATTTTATCTGCAACTATATTCCGCACACAAACGGTGTTGCAAATTATGCCCCGTACGGGCTACGAAAGCTCGAGGCCGGACTTCTTCGAGATGGATTCAGCAGACAGGATGTTGTAGTGGCACACCCTGATCATATTGAGCAGTTTATAGGACCTGACACCTTGGCGATTGGAACCTATGAGATGGACCCACTTGGGATGGGTCCTGTAACTATGACATTCACCTATGGCAGGAAACAGATATCTTATGACGAGTTTTACAACGCAGAGCTACATCACAGAATCACGGCGGCAAAAGAAAAGACTGGCAGCAAGGCCAAGGTAATCTCTGGAGCATCTGGTACATGGCAGTACAACTATGATCCAGAAAAAATCAAAGAGTTTGGAATCTATGCCATACTTGAGGGAGAACTTGGTGGCATTGCACCTGAAATTGACGGACATGCAGGACGATTCTTTAACTATCTGATAAATGGCGATTTTGAAAACATGGATCCCTTTAGAAAAAAAAGTGACTTTAAGGTCAACATCAAAGAGTTTGAGAGGAACGGGAAAAAAATTCATGCAAGATTTGTCAACTTTTGGGACAGGCCAGACCTGGAAGAAATTCCTGATATTATAGAACCAAGCATGCATGGCATGGTTGAGGTGATGCGCGGATGTGGCAGAGGATGCAAGTTCTGTGACGTTACGCTGAGATCCTTGAGATATTATTCTCCAGAAAAGGTCAAAAAAGAGATCAATGTCAACATAAAAAAAGGCGGCTCCAAATCTGCATGGATTCACAGCGATGATATCTTTGTCTATGGAATGGATCCTAGGACTTCCAAGGGAATGGAACCAAACAGAGAGGCATTAGAAGAACTATTCACTGCAATCATGTCTACTGGAGTCGAGCACACAAACCCAACTCACGGTACACTAGCAGGCGCCATTGCCGATGAGCGACTGATTCCAAATTTATCTAAAATCATAAGGGCAGGCCCTGATAACATGATCGGCATCCAAGCTGGGTTTGAAACTGGCAGTCTTAGGCTAATTAGCAAATATGCTGACAGAAAACTCGCACCATATGACCCCTCTGAATGGCATTGGGTTGTCAAGGAGGGTGTCAAGACTCTGAATCAGGACTATTGGATTCCTGCATTTACATTAATCATGGGACTTGATAATGACGAGACTCCTGAGGATTCTTGGGAAACAATAAGACTGCTAAGCGAATTAGAACACGAACAACCAGATTCCATGTTCACTGCCACCGCGCTAACATTTGTACCTATTGGGTTGCTTGAAAAGTCTGATTTCTTCCACATTGGAACCGAGATGACTCCTGCACAGCTTGGTGTTCTTTACAAGACATGGCAACACAACTTCAAGTATGGCATTCAAAAATTCATGACCAAGACTGGTTCCAAAGGCCCACAGAGATACTTTTTTAACGCCCTTGCAAGATCCCTTGGAGGCATTCCTCTTGGTGCAATGGAAAAGTATGCGCGCAGAAAGAGCAAGGAACACGAGCATGTCATTGAGATTGTAAAGGCCAAATACTGGTAGGTCATCCAAATACATAAATTCACTAATTCTTACCTCAAGACATGGCAACACACGGCTCACTTACCAAGGCAGGCAAAGTAAGGGGACAGACCCCAAAAGTTGAGGGCAGAAAGATTGTCGGCACTAGTTCTAGTGTAGGAAACAAGAGCAACTTTAAGAAACGATTTGTACTGGGAAGATATCCGGGACAAAACAAGCCCGGGCAACGAAGAAAGAGACGTTAGTCTGTGTGTGCAATGTCCAAGACTGTTAAATGAGAATCTGAGTAATAGTTTTGACTATAACTCAAATTCCTGTCGGCACTTTTCGCATTTTGCCCTCTCCTCTCCTGGCGGGCCAAGGATGAAAACCTTTCCAATGGTCTTACAAAGCGGACACATTCCGGTAGTAGCATTTTTTGGCCTAGTACGAATAACCTTTTGCGTTTTTCTTCGTCCCATAAAGAAACTCTTTGAATCGGTCTATTAAGTTTTAATGGCGCGGGGAGGGGGATTTGAACCCCCGTGTCCTTGCGGACATAGGATTAGCAATCCTACGCCCTACCAGGCTAGGCGATCCCCGCATAATGATGTCTAAAAGTTATCTGTAAATAAATTCACTCGTTTGCAAACTGGCTGTAATTATTGATAATCTCATCAATTGGAAATCTTCTTCCGCCTACAATCTTGAGATCTATCTGAACTCTCTTGTCTTTGATGGTAATAATGTTGTAGGTATTTTCAAAAAACCCACGAACCCTCTCTGAGGTGGCAGTTCCTGCATTAACAACTGTGAGGGATTTAAAGTTCCA
>DAXZ01000009.1:9258-11934 GCA_002506665.1 Nitrosopumilus sp. UBA526
TGGTGGTGCATTGCAACGATCTTTACTTTGTCCTTGTACCTCTTCATGGTTCTCTCTAGCCAGAGATTCTGTCTATATCCTACCTCGCCCTCATTTCTGTCCGGTCTAGCTGTTCCAACGGTAACTAGGACAACATCATCTCCTAATTCATTTACAGTCTCAAACGGAAAGAATTTTTTAAACAGCAGATAGCCCGTGTTTCGATAGTCGTGGTTTCCGCTAATAGCAATAATTTTTCGTGTGCAGAGTTTTGATAGGAGGGATTTGCATCTCTCATACTCTTTCATCAATCCCTCGTTTGTCAAATCACCTGTAATTATGACAACATCTGGACTCAGCTTGTTTATCTCATCAACTAGAATATCAAATTTCTCTTCTAAAAACTGCGAGCCTACATGCAAGTCTGAGATCTGAACTATCATCATTCTGACTTTGTCTATTAAATCTGGTATTAAATCATCTCCATAAGGCAGGATAGAATTAAATAATAAAGATCTCAAAATTCTGCGGTTTTGAGTAAAAAAGCAGCAGTAATGAGAGGCGATGGTATTGGTCCTGAGGTTGTAGACTCGATGCTCAGGGTCTTAAAAGAGTGTAATCTTGAATCGGAGATCATTTTGTGTGAGGTAGGTTCTGAGCAGTGGGATAAAAACCACAGAAAGGACAAATCATACATCCCTGATGGAACAATCAAGATACTTGAAGAGTCCGATGCGTGCTTTAAGGGACCAACTACAACAATTCCTGCACCTAGTGCTCCAAGGAGTGTGGCAATTACATTGCGACAAAAGTTTAATCTATATTCCAATATCAGGCCAACTAAAACCTATGACAGATTAACACCGGACAGAAAATTTGACTGTGTATGTTTTCGGGAGGCTACTGAAGGACTATACTCTGGAGTTGAGGCCAAGATTACTGATGATGCAGCAATTGCAATAAGAAAGATTACCAAGCAAGGATGTGACAGATTTTTAAACTCTGCAATGAGATGGGCAGACCAACACAAGATGGAAAAGATGGTTGCCATCACCAAAAGAAATATCCTAAAACAGACAGATGGAATCTTTTGGGATTCTGCCCAGAGGGCAGTTGAGGGAAGCGGCGTAAAGCTATCTGAAATTTATATTGACAACATGGCACAACAGATGGTCGTTGCCCCAGAACAGTTCAACGGCGCAGTACTTGTCAGCACAAACCTGTTTATGGATATAATCTCAGAGCTGGCCTCGGGACTGGTGGGCTCTATTGGGCTTATATATTCTGCAAACATGGGAGATAATTTTGCAATGTTTGAGGCGGCGCATGGAAGTGCTCCGAAGTTTGCAGGACAAAACAAGGTAAACCCTACTGCCACAGTTCTGTCAGGCGCTTGGATGGCAGAATATCTGGGTGAAAAAGAGATCAGGGATGCAATATTTGATGCAACAACCCGGGTAATCAACGAAGGCAATACGGTAACTTGGGATATTGGAGGTAATGCATCAACAACTCAGATGACAGATGCAATCATTACATATGCCAAAGCGAGTCTAAGAAAGTAGCTTGGTCTCTACAAGTACTAGCTCCTCATAAAACAGTCTCTTTTTTGCCATGATTCTAGTACTCAGGCCTAACCTCTGGGCATATTTTACGAGTCTCTGATAGTTGGATAGCGTTGATGTGACAAAGACGAATTTTCCGTCATCTGCCATACTGCCAATCACAGAATCCAGTATCTTCTTGGGAACCTCAAAGCCCTCTGTGCCACCATCTGTTGCGGCATCACAGATTTTTTCAGTTGCAAGATAAGGCAGATTGCATACAATAAAATCAAACTTTGTTCTCAGCGCATCTGATGCGTTGCAGCAAACTAGATTCTCTGTCTTGTATGTCTGATTTTTCAACACATCAAAATTGATGTCCGTACCTACCACAAACGAAAAATTATTACAAAGCAGTTTTGTCAGATATCCTGAACCACTTCCAACATCTAGGGCGAATCGTCCCTTCTCATCTTTGATGTTATCTACTATAAAGAAGGTATCCTCAGAAGGAGGATACTCGTCATTTTTCAAGTATCTTGTTTGCAAGACTGATTATCTCATCCCCTGAAAGATCATCTACTCGTTTGGTTATAGTGGACTCTTTATTGAACTGTCTTAAAATATTTTTGACAGTCTTTCGTCTATATGAGAATATTTTGTTAACTGTTTCAATGAGTTTCTCTGTCAGGTCTTCTTTTTTAACTATCTTTAGAATCACAGAGTCTATTCTTGGAGGGGGGGAAAAATTATTCCTGCCTACAGCAGAGATGGGCGTTATCTCAAATGCCCTGGTCGCAATGATGCTTATAGCTCTTCGTCTCTTCGAGTCTGCAAGTAGCTTGTCGGCAAACTCTTTTTGAACCATAATTACGCCATGAGAAAAAGACGTATGTGCTAGCCACTCTATTGCATTCTTGCTTATAGAATACGGCAAATTAGACACAAAAATGGTAAAAACATCCGGCTTTTCCTTTAGGCCGTCCCCTGCCTTTAAGACAAGGTTATCTATCTCTGAGAATCTGGACTTTGCATCACGGACTAGCTGTTTGTCCACATCTACAGAGATTACCTTTCTTGCCCTCTGGCATAGGAGCGGGGTTAAAATTCCTAGTCCGGTTCCAATCTCAAATACAATGTCATCTTTTGTAAT
>DAXZ01000009.1:12003-12800 GCA_002506665.1 Nitrosopumilus sp. UBA526
ATATTCATTCTACTCTCGCCAGTAATCTCATCTATGATTCGTTCTGAGATGTGCTTGATTGGTTCCTTGAATCCGACACGTTCTTGCAAGTCCTGGTAACTCTCAAATTTTTTCTGTTCCCTCTCTTCAAGCATGGTCTTCATGTAGGTCTTTCCAATTCCAGGGATTAACTCTAGTGCATGAATTCTTGGAGTCAGTGATTGTGCATTGTTTAGATATGTTACAAACTTTGCCTCGTTTGCAGTTACAATCTCCTCTATCACTGTATCAAGCTCATTTTGTGCAGATGGTGAAATCCTGTCATACTCTATCTTTCCCAACACCGAAAGGACTTTGGTTCGCCCTTCTTTTCCGATATAGATCTTTTCACCAATCTCAAATGTAGAATTTGGAATTCCAAGAATCTCCAAAAGTGTCAACCTGTCTTCCCCAATGGCCGTAATTATTATTCCCTCTCTACCTCTTACAGTAATTGATCTTCCTCTTAGATCAAAGTCCAAGACGTATGCATGCTCTTCATATTTTCTAGGTGTAGATTGTGCCCGATACAAGATAGAAATACTCCTAAAAATTTAGGAATGCTCCTTGATTATCCTGAGCATCTTTTCTAGGGTTTCGGCAAGAATTAGCTTTTTCCAACCAAAAGTGAATGAACGCAACTCTGCCAAGCTTGTGGGTCTAATGTTAACTATCTCTACTGCCTCGTCTTCTGTTAATTCACATTCTTTGATCAGCCGTTTTTTCATCTCTTTTGCATCCTTGGGTTCTGTAGTTACAAATTTTGAGACATAATCATA
>DAXZ01000009.1:12869-23992 GCA_002506665.1 Nitrosopumilus sp. UBA526
TGTTTCTTTTTTACTTCTTCCATATCATACACCGAATGGTTTAATGTGATCCAACCTAGTGATTAAAGTTTTGGATTTGTCACCCAATTTTATATCAAGTGTGATGGCACGCCTACCGACACTTGTAATGACACCTACTTTGCCATGGTACCGTCTGTGTGGCAATCCCTTGTGCTGTCTTGGATCAATAATGACAAGTGCCTGCTGGCCTTTCTGGTATTCACGTAACAGAAACGAGACTCCTCTGGGAGCTTTTTTCTTCATTATAGATCTAGATTTGTGCCTGAACCCATGTGACCGGCCATGTGATTTCTTTGTTGCCATGTAGTGTAAAATCTCTACAAGCCCCCTATTTAATATGTGGTTTTAGTGATTTTCATTTTACAGAACTATTGATGATTACGCCTAAATTCTACTTTCTCTTCAAATAACGTATATGTTTATGTCCCAACTCACACATACTTTACAATCTCGTCTAAAAGATTACAATCCCTCATCTTCCATGTCATAATACAACTCATTAGATTCCCAAACATCTTACATCCTTTTTGATTTCTCACACATCCTCTAATCTCTCTGTGAATAACTGACTCTCGTAATGCACACTCTGCTGTATTATTTGTAGGCTCTACTGTATCATACAGCAAGAATGTAAAGAGATCATCTTTTGCATTATTTAATTTGGTTAGAAATTTTTGTAGTGACTCATCATTGATGTGTTCTGAGATGATTCTCTCAAGTAATTTCACTGAAGAATCATATGCCAATTGGTTTGGTTCTTTTATCTTTGATGATGTTGTCACAAAAAATAATTTTTGCAGATAATGATACAGTGATGCAGAGTTTACAGTATCTAGTTTTTCAGAGTAATGTTTTGCCTCTCGCAGTATGTGGGCCCAACATTTCTGTCTAGTGTTAAATATTTTGTATGGTATTCATCCATCACAAACTGCAACACCTACAAAGGAGCCAAAATGTTGTTGTAATACATTTCTTCCTCTACTATTCTCTACTGTATTAAAACAAGAGTTATGATTCACAGCAGTCCAAATCCATCCTGTATCTTCATTAATTGAATATTTTGTCTCATCAAAATATCTAAATGAGATAGTTCCAAGAACCAATGAAAGAACTAGGTAAGGGCTGATGAGATATGGATTAAGATTAACGGAAAGCAGAATTATCTATTTGCCTCAATGGATTATGATACTAGATATTGGTTAGCTAGTGATATGGCAAAGACAAAATTTCAATATAATGCAGATACATTACTGGAACTGACCAAAAAGCAGATAGGTAAATCACCTGTCCATTTTGTAACTGACGGATTACCAGCTTACATGAAATCAAGTAAGAAAGTATTTGGAAAGAAAACAAACCACATTAGACATATTCACCTGAAAGGCGATATGAACAATAATAAAATGGAAAGATTGAATGGTGAAATAAGAGATCATGAGAAAGTCTTCAGAGGTTCAAAAAAGTTTGATACTCCTTTGATAGATGGAATGAAAGCATACTACAATTATACAAAGAAACATGGTGGCCTAAAGGGTAAGACACCAGCAGAGGAAGCTATGATTAAAGTTGATGTAAAGAACAAATGGATTACATTAATTCAAAATGCTAGTTTATACAAGGAAAATTCAATTTAGAGAAGATCATGATTCACCACCCGATAACCCGACAGAACCTTCGATCATAACTTTTATAAACTGTTAGGTGATCATTGATCGATGATTAGACACTACGTAATAATGACTTCAATAGTCATGATGTTGTTAATACCAATTACATCTATGGCACAAATACCGGGCGAAGAAGATTTTACAGACTTTGGATCAACAGGTACAGTAAATGAAATTCAAGTTGCACATAATATTATACTAGATATTATGCACGGACTAGATACTGATGAGCCGATAGCTAATGTATTTGATGATGTACCAATAGTAGTACTAGGTATAGTTGAAAAAGATGGAAAAGAAGTTCTACATGTGGGGTTATTTGATGATGCTTTTTATGAACATCAATCAATGTTTAAAGAAGCACTCTATGAAAGATTTCCAGGTGTAGACTTTCATTTAGAGGCGGGTGACTATATACGATTCAATCAGCTATCCCAAATTCAACAGTCTACAAATCCACGAGCAGCAATTCCTGATAATACATCTAGGCAAGGATTGACAAGTAGTATCCAAATAACAGATAATGCAGTTATTGGTGCAATATCTATAAGTGTAGATATAACACATACCTTTCGAGGAGATCTTAAAGTTGATCTTATTGCACCTAATGGTGATGTTATAATATTACATAATAGACAAGGTGGGGGTCTTGATAATTTAGTTCAAACTTACACTACAGAGCTATCTACATTAATCAATGAGACCGCTACAGGAACTTGGACTTTACGTGTTGGAGATTATGCTGGAAGCGATACGGGTACTCTACAAAGTTGGAGTATTACAATTACGCCACAATCTACAACTCCATCTGAGAGTACTGCGATTTTTGAAGACACATTTGAGAATGGTTTAGGACGATGGACAGAATCCGGTGATATCAATTGGAGAGCAGACAGATTTGATGAAAACAATAATCCTCCCGGTCTATCTGGTTCAAATAATGTTGCAGAAGCTGATAACTGTAATAACACATGTATTTTGACTCTATCCACACCAATTAATCTAAGCTCACATAATTCTGCATCATTGCAGTTTTGGCGATATATTGATAGATCTTTAGATAGTGGAGAATATCTCAAAGTCGAAGTATCTACAAACGGAAGAACATGGATCACACTTGATACATGGAGTGATGATAATGATGACGATGATGATGCATGGCATGCAGAAAGTTATGACTTGTCATCATATCTAAGTTCAAGAACATTTTCGATGAGATTCGTTGCAGAAATGTCCTCTACTTCTGAAGATGTTGGAATTGATAATGTGCAAATTGTATCTGAATCTACACCAACACCTGTAATTCCAGTAACATGTAATGATCTTCCTAGAGAATCAGTACCAATACAAGGCGGTGATAAAAACCATGTTGTAACAGCACAAAACAGATTTTTAGGTTGTTCAACAACAACACTTGGCGGTCTTACTGTTGATGGTATATCTGGCTTTGTAATTTCAGGTCATTCTGCAGATGCACCGGGTACTGTGGGTAATTATGTTGTCCATCATAGAACTAGTGGGAATATATCTCCAAATGATGTACTTGGTAGAGTACTAGTACACCCTAGTCCTATAGGTGGTTCTCTAACAGCTGATGCAGCATTTGCAGAATACCCATTAGGATGTACTATTGAGTTTCTAGGATTTTGCTTTGCAAATGGTCCTTTGGAAAAAGTTGTACCGCTTAGAATAGATGGTGAAACTAGAACTTATACGGTAACCGGCAGTGATGCACCTTCTATAAATGACCGCATACAAATTTCTGGCATGATAAGTGGTGATCTTCAAGGTACAGTCTTGACTAATACTATGACTGGTCTGTTAGAATCCGGTTCTACTTCACAATTACATTTTGTAAGACTGTCTACTTTACATGTTGATGGTGATAGTGGTGCTCCAGTATACACAATACCTAATGAATCTGGAAATACCGAAATAGTTGGTATTCTTGCAGGAAACACCCTATACAACGAACGACCTGTAATGGTATTTTCATCTTGGCAAAATGTCGAAACACATCTTGGACTTGATCCAATCTCCTAATCTTTTTTTATTATACAAAATAATAATTTAAGGTACTGTGTAGTTATAGGTAGCTAGGCGTAATACACGATCTTCTAAGGATTGTAAAATTTGTCAAGTTCTAAAATGATGATTATTGGTATTGACTAAGTGCGGCATTTTGAATTAGAGTTTTCCACTTGCTAGAACCATCTACTAGAATACCTGTCTTTTCTGCTGGAGTCTTTTTACCGATTCCACCTGGGCTAATCCATTGAATCCATACATCACAAATTATTTTATTCAAATTAGTGGAGACAGTACGACTAGTTTTACTATCTCTGGATCCTATCACGGTTGGTCATTGGTCAAGAACACGTTCGGTTGTGAAATTGATATTAAATTGTATGCAGTAGCAGGCAACAAAATATCCTATCATCAAACACTATCATTCCGAAATGTAGATTATTGCACATCTACAAATACTTTAACTTCTCATCCTCCTTTGCCACCAACTAACTTTAGAATTAATACAGATATTCCACAAGAATTTTTTGATCCATTAGTCTTAGATTTTACTTGGGATATTCCTGTTGATGATACAATTACAAAATTTAGAGTTGTTATATTAACTGGCGATGTTAATATTTTTACTGATCTGCCAATAAGTAATAATTGGTCAATGAGTGTTGATGGAACAGATTGCAAAATAAATTTTTACTTTGTATTCAATAAATAATGATAATATTTTATCTGAACCATCTAATATTATCCATGTTACAAATGTTGAATATTGTACAGTTGATGAAACTTTCACAACAAAGAAAAAATGGTAGTAGTGAAAATGATTGGAGAACAAAACCAACATTTGGTAAATCATGGGAAAATCAATCATTACAAATTGTAGATGTAGGTTTTGTTTTTAATGATATTCCATTAACTATTGTAGATAATTTTCATACTGATTTTGTTTTAACAAATAATACTATTGGTGAGGATAATCTAATCAAAATTACATCATATGCTCCAAATGATTTCAAGTCTGCAACTCTTTCTCTTAGTATTCCAGAAATAGGTGAATTGAATGAAGCAGAAACTAACATCATACTAAATCTTAGTAGAAACTATACCAATCCAAATGATTATGACATCACTCACTAGTACATGAACAAAAAGAGAATCTAATAGATCAAGATATTACAATTGCTGAAATTAACAAAGTCAAATGTTCAATATCTGATATTGATGAAAGATGTTTTGAGTTTAGTATTTTCTTTTCAATTAATACCCCTCTCAAATATAATGTGGTAGCCATTTCAGCTATTGATACAAAAAATAGAATCAATACGACTTACATCAATGAGGGGTTAGAATTTACTGGAGATTCATTGCTTACTCCTGAAACTCATGAATTATACTATAGAGCAGGAAATCAACATCCATTAGAAATCATTACTCTTATTCAAGAAGATAGAAGATTCAATGTATGGACTGATCAAAATGGATATCTTTGGCATCAAAATAATCATAATACTTGGATCCAAGACACTAGGACCGAACCTTCTCCAAGAATGAATGATCCATCAAGTAATAGCATGACTAGAAATCGCAGTAATTTTGATAATGCAATAGCTCTTGCAAAAGAAAAAGCATTAATTGTATTTGACAGTAGTCAAATTATAAATTCATTATATAACAATAAATGAACTATTACCTAGATATTGAAAATGAGTTAGAAATCAAGTACCTAAACAAGAAATATTTAACCTGTTTCTTTGATCGGAATAAATTTTCAATCCTTAGAAAATCGTGTATTACACCTAACCGATAACTACACAGTACCTATTTTTCATGTAAACCATTTTGTAATTTCTGTAGACTTGTTGGCTAAAACTTTACATGCATCTCTGATCATTTCAGTAGTTGCTACACTCATTACTTTACTTCCATCATTAATGACATTTCTCCCACCATTACTATTTGTGGCTATGATTATATCGTACAATTTCTTTTGTCCCATTTGAAAAACAGGTATCACAAAAACATATTTTTTAAATCTATGAATTTGTCGTATATACAATTCGAGCAGATCATCGCCCTCTGAATATTTACTCCAATCAGAATTTCCGTAAAAGCTATCCATTGATTTTTTATATGCATTCCCTGTTTCTACATTGGATCTGTGACGTGTAATTACATGTGTCATGAATGTGAAAAATATATCTGCTGTCTCAATGCGTAATAACTTCTCCATTAATTTCCACTTCATCTCTTTAAATCCAACTGGATCTACAAATATCAAAAAACCTCTTCCAAATCGCTTTTTACCTTCTACAAAACTTACCGTGTCTTCAAAAGTTCTTACGACTGGTTTATATGATTTTGTACCTACAGATGGTTTGAGATTTACTAATCTTTGTTTCAGTGTTTTTATTGATTCTTCATCAATATCTGACATGAAATACTCGGTAAATGGAAATTCAGGATTTCTAAGACTTGCTATGATTGGGGATCCTGGAAATATTTCATCTTTTAAATCTAATCCCTCAAAATCAATTAATCCTGTTCCACAATGAGTATCTACATAACACCAACTATCAAATTTTGACTGTTTCCTCATAATTTTTACATAACTACTAATGTAATAATCTAAAATTAATAATTTTTTAATTGACCAAATTTGGCCTGGTGATGTTTTCAAAGAATCTGTTTTTATTGTGTTGACTTGATTCACTAACAAACTAATTCTTTTTTTTGTCCATGAGTAAGGATCAAATATCATACTTTTTATGAAAATATGATCTAATTAACTTTACATTTTTCAAAGTGTTTATAATTAAAAAAAATTAACCTTTAGTTATCTATTGTACAGAAATTAGGTCGCACTAATTTTAAGTGTCATGCAAAGGAATACTCTATTGATCAAGAAAAACGATGAAAGAAAGACTAACTACAAAGATACATAATCAACCAATGCAGGAAGGGTCGCAGTACGGCCCTGATTGCGCAAGATGTGAAAAGGTCACAGAGACACATTCAAAGACTTTGTGCAGAGTACAAAAAGACAGGCGTCATACACAATCCACTAAACCAGGAAGGCCCAGCATACCACCTATGCCCGGAACGAGGCTGACATGGTAATGAAACAATACGAGAAAGAGCCATCCGGGGTGTTACGAGTGGCAAAGAATCTGAGAATAAAACACAATATAGGATACCGCATCGTATATCAAATAATGGACTAGTTACACCGTCAGCCGCCAAATCCAGGAAACACAAATGGGTAAGATTTGAACGCAGGTATTCCAATGCAATGTGGCATGTAGACTGGCGCATCATGAGGGACTCACGCTTCAGGGGGTTCAATCTAGTCACATATCTTGGTGATTCCTCGAGGTGCATCGTTGCAGCACAGATATTCACCCAGGCTACATCGGAGAATGCAGTTACTGTTCTCAGAAAGGCAATTGCAAACTTTGGTGCGCCTGCAACAATACTGTCTGATAACGGTTCATGTTTTGAGGGACAGAACGGCAGAAAGACTGCAAAGTCATGGAGACCTACCAGCCTTTGAGGCAGAGCTCTTAGACCGTGGAATAAACTCCAGACCATACCATCCGCAGACAAACGGCAAGCTTGAGCGGTTCCATCGCAGCATAGGGGATGAAATATTTCACTATGAAAGTCTGTCCTCATATGTAGAATATTATAATGAGTGCTGACTACACTTTGCATTGGATATAGACAATGGAGAGACACCGCTCAAGGCATTTTCGACAAGAAAAGCCACAAATGCGATCATAAAAAGCAACCCAAAATGGATGGAGGATGACACCGATGACTAGGCGACATAATTTCTATATACTACAAATTAACCTTTAGTTACTAAAAAGCTAAATACTAGTTTATAGCATACTACTATGAGGTAAAAATAATTTATGGCGACCAATTCATCTATTGAATGGACTGAAGCGACTTGGAACCCAACAACAGGATGTACTAAAATTTCTCCAGGTTGTAAAAATTGTTATGCTGAAAAATTATCAAAACGATTGAATGCTATGG
Source organism: Nitrosopumilus sp. UBA526 (assembly GCA_002506665.1). Taxonomy (GTDB): domain Archaea; phylum Thermoproteota; class Nitrososphaeria; order Nitrososphaerales; family Nitrosopumilaceae; genus Nitrosopumilus. The sequence goes on from DAXZ01000009.1 coordinate 20,624, forward strand.
GTATTAAAAAATACAAAAATGTTTTTGAATTTACAGAACAATCTCAAGATTTGGAACTACCATTAACTTGGAAAAAACCAAAAAAGATTTTTGTCAATAGCATGTCTGATCTTTTTCATGAAGATGCTCGGATGGAGTTTATTGGTAGTTGTTTTGATACTATGTTGAAAGGAAATCACCATGTGTATCAAGTTTTAACAAAACGCCCTGATGTTATGGCCGATTTTTCAAAACTCTTTGAAAATCATTATCTCGATATTATTCCTCCTCACATTTGGATGGGTACTAGTGTTGAGAATGAAGATTTTAAATGGCGTATTGATGCATTAAGGGAAGTTAAATGCCATACTAGATTTCTAAGCATTGAACCTCTATTGGGACCTATGGGAAAAATGGATTTGTCTAATATTGATTGGGTAATAATAGGTGGTGAAAGTGGTGCAAAATTTAGACCTGTAAAGAAAGAATGGATTTTGGATACAATCAAACAGTGTAAAAAACAAAAAGTGGCTGTTTTCTTTAAACAATGGGGAGGATTCAGACCTAAATCTGGAGGTAGGGAGCTGGATGGCAAAACATATGATCAATATCCCAAGATTAGACTTGTTGAAAGCGTCTTGAAAGAAGTAGAATATGATCCACAAGCATTTGCCAAGTTTTCCAAATCTAAAATTGAACAAAAAAAATCTCAAAATGGAATTAGCATACAAGTTACTTGATGATGCCATTAAAGCACGTCTGAAAGGAAATATTTCAAAACAAAAGTCATTTCAAGAAAGAATTGAAAAGACACTATCAAAGTATCACGGCAAGTTTGAAGACTTTGATACTTTGTATCCCGAGTTTGAAAATGTCGCATCTGATGTAACTGCAGAAGTAAAACGTACAGAAGAATTGAAGATGACTGATGAAGAGATTGCATTTTATGATATTATTATGATGGGCAAAGGGTATCTAGAAAATGATACAATTGCACAAAAGATTGCAATTGATGTTACAGATTATCTAAAGAAAAATCTAAAATTGACTGGCTGAATCAAGAGCCAGTCAAAGCAGAGATTAGAATAGGTGTAACTAAAATTTTACTAAAAGAAAACTTTCCAACTGATGAGATTGACAAAGTAATTCTAGTTATCATGTAGCAGACAGAGAATAATTATGGTGAAGTGGGATTTGACAACTAGACAAAGAAATTTGCAAAAACTTGAAGGGGATTAGATTTGAAATCTAAACAAGTATGGAAAAACCATTTTAGGTGAACATGGTGATTTAAAAAATGGTTTTAATTAATTAAATTCAGACAAAATAAAAATTTTAAGTGAATATTTTCTTGAAGAAGGAGATATTATTATTGTTAGATCAAATGGTAATAGGAATCTTGTGGAGTTCTAGTGCATTTTGATGTTCTGATCACTAGAATCCGACAGAACCAACCAACCATTATCTATACATTTTAAGATCGTTTTCACATTTTAACTTGAAATCTTTTCTTCATAAATTCTCTTTAGTTTAGAGCCACATGCAGGACACTCTGATTTATCATGAATGGTACTACAACAAACTCATCTAAAAGATACTGTTTTATTATTCTAGTGATATTTTTTTGATCTGCAAATGGTTGTTCTAACATTATAAATAAATCTCCAATATTTTCAAACTGTTTTTCTTCTGTTTTTTGAACAAATGTATTTTCGGGGGTTCCTTGAAGTATATTGATTGTAAATGTTCTTTTTGATAGCCATTTGTTGAAATTCCACAAATGATATAGATATTGGGTTTTGGTACTAACAATATTTTTTGATGGAATGTTTTTCACTTTACTTCCACGAAGTTGAGACTGCCAATAAGATACTGTTTTGAGTTGCTCAAACCAATCTGGAACAGATACATTATCACATCTTTGAAGAATGCCCAAATCACGAGCATGTTTTATTGCATGGGAAATTGTCGCTTTGGCATATTTTTCATTCTTGTAAATTTGCAATAACTTTTTTATTTTTATCAAAAAGTGACACGGACGATCTAGTTACATTGTCTGGAATTAAAGACAATATGTGTTTGAATCTCGGTGCTAATGTATCACATACGTCAGATAATTTCTTGTATGTTGGACTAACCATACGTAATTATGACAATTCTATTAAATAAATATGGCGAAAAATACTGATTAAAGCCCTATTTTAAGACTTTCAAGATTGGGTGGCAAGATCAGTTCTGAGTTGACCACATGCGGCTGATATCTCTGTACCTTTTTCAACTCGAATTGTGCAATTTACTCCGGCATCCGATAGAATCTGTTTGAACTCTAGTACGTTGTTCTCATGTGGGCGCTCAAAGTCGCCAGCAGTCGGATTGATTGGAATCAGGTTTACATGTGATCCATTACCTCTCAAAAGTTTGGCTAGTTCTGTTGCAATCTCAGGAGAATCATTTATCCCTGCCATGAGTGCATACTCGAAAGTTACACGGCGTCCCGTCTTTTTGAAATAATCCCGGCCGTCTTGGATTATCTCCTCTACAGAATTTGGACTAGCAGTAGGAACCAACTTTCTTCTTAATTTATCATTTGGAGCATGAAGGGAGATTGCAAGACCAATCTGCAAGTCTTCTTCTGCAAGTCTTTTGATTCCTGATCTTATTCCAATAGTAGAAACTGTGACGTGTCTCTGACCCAATCCAAATCCTCTATCATGTGTTAAAATTTTTACCGCTCTAATCATCTCATCATAATTTGCCATGGGTTCCCCCATCCCCATAAAAACCAAGTTTGTTATGTGCTCATCTCTCTGTTGCAACATCTCTGCAAAATGAATCACCTGTGATACGATGTGTTCTGCCTTTAGATTTGTTTCAAAACCCATCTGACCGGTTGCACAAAACACACATCCCATTGCACATCCAATTTGTGTAGAAACACAAACAGTTGATCTTGGGTGGCCTCCAATCACAGCTGGTTCATACTGCATTAGAACAGTTTCTACCGAACTATTATCTGTCATACCAAGTAACAGCTTTGTTGTATCTCCATCATTACTTACAACACGATGAATCTCTTTTGCAGAACCTATTGTATATCCTGTAGCCGTCAATTCTTCTCTTAATCTCTTGGGGAGTTGTGGTATATCATCAAGTTCTTTTGGAAATTTGTAATACAGCGGCAGTAAAATCTGGTCTGCCCTGTATCTCGGATAACCCATGTCAACTACAAGTTGTTCCATCTCTTCTGGAAGTAATCTATACAGATCTGTCATGACGTATTGAGATATTCACAAAGAGCATATTTAATGATTGAATTAAAAAATAAAAAAAATAAAAGAGTGATTTACTCTTTTGTGGGTTTTGAATCGTCAGTTGGTTCTGCCTCAGCTG
>DAXZ01000009.1:24068-27770 GCA_002506665.1 Nitrosopumilus sp. UBA526
CCTCAGCTGGTTCTGAATTAGCTGGTTCTACGGTAACCTTTGTCTTTGGAGCTTTTACCTTTTTGGTAATCTTTCTTGCCTTTACATTTGACTCTTCAGGGTCTATGACACCTGCTTCGCCAAGAGCAAAGATTACTTCCTCTTCAGGATGATGAGGACTATCAACCATTCTGGCAATTCGTTTCTTGCCTGACTTTTTGAAGTAGATTCTGTAGGTACTTGTATGTGCAACTACATTTCCACCGATTGGTCTTGTTGGATCTCCAAAGAAAACATCAGGAGATGCCATAACCTGGTTTGTTGCAATTGCAGCACAGTTGTATGTTTCTGCAATCCTAGACAGCAAATGAACAAAATGATTCAGTTTTTGCTGTCTCACAGATAGTGTTCCTCGTCCCAAATATTCGGCACGGAACAATCCTACTGCAGAGTCTACAATTATTAGTTTGACATCATTCTCCTCAATTATTGCGCCTGCTTCTTCTAGTATCAGTGTCTGATGTGCACTGTTGTATGCACGAGCCACTATGATTCTATCCAAAACTTTTTCAGGATCCATTTCATGAGCTTGTGCGATTGATACAATTCTTTCAGGTCTGAAGGTGTTTTCTGTATCAATGTACAAAACACTGCCATTAAGACCTCCTTCTTCCTTGCTTTTTTGTACCATCACAGACATTGTATGTGCAAACTGTGTTTTACCACAACCAAATTCGCCATAAACCTCTGTTAGGGCCTGAGTTTCTATGCCGCCATCAAACAAAGTATCGAGGCAATTTGTACCGGTGGTAATCATGCCAATATTTTGTCGGTTTTTGTAGATCTCACTTGCACTAACAAAATCTTTGGAGATTAATCCTCCATCGACTAGGTGCTGTCTGGCTTTGTTGACAATTTTTGCTGCAGTGTCCTTTTCCATTCCAGTTATCTCTGAAATTTCAACAGGACCTCTGACAATGAGGTCCATAACATTATGGATACCTGCATCAGATAATTTTCTAGTAGTTACAGGACCTACGCCCTCTAAACTATCTAGTCTTAGATCTTCTGTCATACCGTACTTTACGGTAGTAGTACTTTATAAGAGTGTTGTTTTGCCAAACTTTGTCTGCTGATCCATTAAATCGCATTTAAATTAGCCTTTGATCCTAATATCGATATAGAATTCACTTATTTCGTCTTAAATTTGCTATATGTCTGCGTAATTCAAAATTGTGAGACAAAGTACGTTAGGCAATAACTTTTTAAGACAACATTTTCCTGTTAGATAATCATGAGTTCAGAAGCTGAAACCATCTATGAGAGGGTTGCAAGACTTGAAGACGAGATCGCGTTGCTTAGAAGCGAGGTCGATGTTCTCAAAAGAGCATTAAGAAATAAAATTGCCCGTCATGAAATATCATTGATCAAAAAAGGAACCGACATTAGTTCTATTATTGACTAATCTTTTGTCTTTATGTTTCTAATCAGTTCTAAAACAAAATCTACGTCTTCTGCATTTGGATTAATCTCTAAATACCTGTTCAAATATCTTAAAGCAAGTTCAGAATTTAACAACCTCCCTTCTATGATTCCCTTGTCTCTTATATCTTCAGGAGATTCTGGTTCAATTGCTAAAACCATGTCAACACATCGTAATGCCTTTTCATAAACAAACGATTGAACATACGAATTTTTCAAGTTACGTGCAAGTCTAACAAGAACTTGTTCTGGTTTAACCTCATCAAGAAATTCCGGTTGGAACTCTACCCGACCTCCATAATTCGTATCAAGAATATCTTGCAGGTCATCTACATCTAGCAGACGTCCATCATAGAATGGATCCAAGATTACATCCTCATTATATTTTACTAGTATGTGACTGGGAAACCCAACAATTTTTAATTCCAATCCAACAAACTTTGCAATCTCTGCATAGATAATTGAAATAGTTATTGGAAGCCCAGTCTTTCTGTCAATTACCTCATTTAGAAAATTGTTCTTTGGATTATAATAGTCCTCATCATCTCCACTAAACCCCAGGTTCTCAAAAAGATGCTCATTTAACATTGAAATCAAATATGTCGGATTCTTTACATCTCCAATTGATTCCTTTAGGGATCTTCCAACACGGTTTATTTTTTTGACATACTTGTCTACATCAAGATCCGGATATTCCAAAATCTGAGCAAATTTTAGACATTTTTCAACTAGGTTAAAGTTTGAATTGTTTACAAATGAAATCCATTCTGCAACCAGCGGATCAAATTTTTCTTCCAATTATTACAGACTCAGTTTATCAAGGTATATCTGAGGATCCTTGAGTTCCCTTGTATTTGGCGGAATCTCTATCATTTTCTTAAATGCGTCCCTGCCTAGTTTTTCATATATTGTCTTTGTAAAGTCCTTGCCCATGCTCTTTCTCACTTGATATGATGAAAAATCTGTTCCCATAAACGTTGTGAGATAACTCTGAAAATCACGGTCATCTTTTAGGATACTCTCAACTACAAAAGCTGCCATTCCCTCCATTGCTGTAAACGCCGCATGGTGTTGCTGTATGGGGACAAGCCATTTTTTGTAAATTCCTAACAGTTCTGGAACTAATTCTCCGATCTTTGGATCTATCTCTACATGAGTAAATGTCATTACATCAGGACCTATTTGTTCAATCAGGAAATGATCTGGATTCAAAAAGAAGAACAGATTGGCCTTTTTTGCAAATGGAAAATCATCAGGAACTGCCTGTAGCTGGCAATATTCTGATAGCTTGTTGACTGTCTGAGTATCTAATGACAGGATAATCCCTGCCAGCTCTTCATTAATTTTGTTTACCTGCATTGCGGCATTCTTGTTTATCTGTTGAAGATTCCCTTGTGCAGAATGAATCAGTTCCTCAAGTACTGTCATCTTGACTGCCCCTATATATCCTGAATTCACATCCTCAAATCTTGATTCGTAGGGCTCACCTTGCTTGTGTAGAATTATGTATGGATAACGTGACAAAATGAATCTGTTTAAATAAATAACTGAATCAAGATAGTCTCCATACGTTGTTGTAATCTTTGATATGTATTGGATGGCATATGTTGAATAAACCAAATACTTTGCGGTATCTTGCTGCATCATCCCTGCAATATTTTCTAGTTCTTCTTTTGCAACGGCACTAAACAGCTTGACAACAAACTCTTTTGATTCCTTGTCTGCAAATACCTTAGCTCCTTTTATTTTTTTTAACTCTTCTAGTTCTGGAAATCTGAGTACTATGTCTGGCGGAATTTTAATTCCAAGAAACTCCTCTGCCCTGTCTCTGAGATCCTGCAATATTCCATTTGCCACCTCGTCTAGTCCCTTGAACTGTATCTTCTCTGCAATGTCTTCTCTGGCTTTGGATGACAACTCTACGATCTCCTTCTCTTCGTTAATCTCAACTGTCAGCTGTCCAAACAAGGCTTCTGCAAACTCTTGAAATTCTCCCAATTTGTCTAAAATCAAAAAATACTCCATTTAAGAGTAATTTTCCGCAGTTGGGCATAATGACCGGTGTTTTTTTAATTACGAGTAATATTCCCTGAATCCACTGTCTGTTGGATACAGTTCTGTTTTGGTACCCAACAGTCCCTTTTTGTAAACTATTCTGAGCATGCCGCTTTTTTCTAGGTCTGAGAGAATACTATCAAGTTCTTGACTATCAAGTCCGGTGTTTTTCTGGACACTATCAAA
>DAXZ01000073.1:0-295 GCA_002506665.1 Nitrosopumilus sp. UBA526
TGACATGGACTGCACCTGAAGATAATGGGGGATTTGCAATTGTTGATTATATTGTCGAGTATAATGACGGCACAGGCTATGTGACATTTGAGGACGGTACAAACCCCAACACAGGTGCCACAGTCAGCGGTCTGACTTCTGTACAAGCGTACTCTTTTAGAGTAAGTGCTGTAAATACTCTGGATACCGGAGCACTATCTAATGTTGTTACTATAACTACACTGGATTTTGCTCCAGATGCTCCAACTGACCTTGCAGCAACAGCTACACGTGGTGGAGCAACATTGACATGGAC
>DAXZ01000073.1:331-8737 GCA_002506665.1 Nitrosopumilus sp. UBA526
TTGATTATATTGTCGAGTATGATGACGGCACTGCAGGCTATGTAACATTTGAGGATGGGACAAACCCCAACACAGGTGCTACAGTAACTGGCCTAGTAGCAGAACAAGCCTACTCTTTTAGAGTAAAAGCAGCAAACACTCTAGATACGGGTGTGCCATCTAATGTTGTTACTGTAACTACACTGACTCTTGATCCAAGTGCCCCAGCTAACCTTGTTGCTTCTGTAGATGATACCCAGGTAATATTAGACTGGAGTACACCTGAAGATACTAGCAGCTATGAAATTGTTGATTATATCGTAAGGGTTGGTACCGATGCGGCAGACCTCAGTACATATGATGATGGTATAGACACAAACGTGCATGCAGTTATTCTCGATCTGTGTAGCGCAACAACATACTACTTTGGTGTGACTGCCATAAATGCCGCAGGTTCAAGTACAGAAACTATTATATCTGCAACCACGATTGGCCCTGTTGCCGTATGTGCAGACTTTACATACTCTGATGACGGTACCATAAAGATACGATTCTCACCACGTATTGATATATCTGAGTCATCTGTTGATAATGCAGATTTTACAGTAACTGACGGTACAATTAACATTGATGTGACTAATGTATCATTCACACAATACAAGGCTGTATTGACACTAGAGCGTCCAGTTGATGCCAGAAACATTGAGACTATCAATATATCGTACAATCCACAAGAGAACCGTAAAATTGTCAAAGACTCTCGTACATTACAACCATTTGCTAATAAGGTAATTGTAAACCTTCTTCCAAATTCATTAGACATACATGCTTTACCTACAATAAGTGCAGACTTTACATACTCTGATGACGGTACCATAAAGATACGATTCTCACCACGTATTGATATGGATGAGTCATCTGTTGATAATGCAGATTTTACAGTAACTGACGGTACAAATAACATTGATGTGACTAATGTATCACTCACACAATACCAGGCTGTATTGACACTAGAGCGTCCAGTTGATGCCGATAACATTGAGACTATCAATATATCGTACAATCCACAAGAGAACCGTGAAATTGTCAGCGGTATCATTACACTAGCAGCATTTGAAGATGAAACAGTCACAAGCCTTCTTCCAGGTTCTGAAAACCTAACTGCACTACGTGCAGACCTCATATACTCTGATGACGGTACCATAAAGATAAGATTCTCACCACGTATTGATATAGATACATCATCTGCATTTACAGCCGACTTTGGAGTATTTGATGGTTCAACCCGCATACCTATAACAGACATATCCCTCACAAAGTACAAGGTTGTATTGACACTAGACCCCCCAGTCACTGCTAGAAACGTTGATACTATTCGTATAACATATGATCCGCAGTACGGTATCATTTCCACAGGCCCTACTAATGTACTAGCAAGCTTTGTACAAGAACCTGTCACAAGTCTCTTCAAGTAAAAGCGACCTTTTCAGGTGGGAGGCGTACAAATCTCGAGATAGCAAAAAGGCCTAACACAAGGTTTGAAATTGACTAGGTTTTTATTTTTGATACCTCAGATGATTATAGTATGTTTGATAATGGTGGCAGACTGGAATTGTATGATAAAAAATGTGACCAATTATTGAAGGAATCTGAGATCCGTTTTGCCGGAATTGTTGACAAAGACGGGCAACTCATATCGGGCGGTTTCAAGAAAGGGCTTGTCCCACATGAGGGTGACGAGACACGTTTACAATCCTTTTTAGAATTTGTATCCAAGGCATCTATACGAAAAGAATATGATGAGAGCCTAGGACCAATCAACTATCTTGCCGCAAGACGAGACAAGGCAGTCTTGGTAAGTTTTCCGTTCCCGATAACACAAATTCTGCTACTAATTTCTGCCGAACCTACTGCCAACATTGAAAACTTGGCAAAAAAAGTCGTAGAAATATTCACCGATGTCAACTAGTAATATAATCTCGCCCCGGTGCTCAACATCTCTATACAGTCAGTCTTTTTAATCAACAAGGCATTTCTTTGTTGTGTGGGGATGACTCGTACAGTATATTCTGACATACAGTTTTAATCTAGTATCTATTTTTAGAAGTTACAATGAAAGCTACGTTTGGTGCAGGGTGCTTTTGGCATGTTGAGGATTTGTTTAGTAAAATCGCAGGAGTAACATCTACTTCTGCCGGATATATTGGAGGAGAACTTGAAAATCCCACATATGATCAAGTGTGTACTGATAAAACAGGACATGCCGAAGCAGTGGAAGTTGACTATGATCCTGCCAAAATCTCTTTTGAGGATCTGCTTGATGTATTCTGGGCAAACCATAATCCTACTACATTAAATCGCCAGGGTCCTGACATGGGCATTCAATATCGCTCTGCGGTTTTTTATCATAACACCGATCAAAGAGAAATTGCACAAAGCTCCAAACAGGCACTTGAAAAATCAGGAAAATACAATGATCCTATTGTCACAGAAATTGTACCCGCCCCGACGTTTTACAAGGCAGAAGAATACCATCAGAAATATTTCAAGAAAAACGGACTGTAATACTAGGGGGGAGGACTGCAAACGGAATTTTCCCGCTTTGAATCTAGCATAACTCAAATATGCCCCCCACACCTCATCTATATTATGAGGCTAGGTCATTATCTCTGTTTAACAGAGTTTCAATTCAATATTTGGCATAAGTTTTATTCCCATATCGATGATAATTAGCTGTTGAATAAAGATCTCATAAATGATATTAAAAACCAGGACTATTCTACAATCACAGAAACGATTGAAAAACTCCTCTCAGAACAAGTAAAAAAAAATAATACAGACGGGCTCGTTCTAGGATTAAGTGGAGGACTAGATTCTGCAGTCTTGGCCTGTGTCTGCAAAAGACTAAAAGACAAGACACTTGCATTGATAATGCCTGATACTGCAGTTACGCCAAAGTCTGAGACAAAAGATGCCCTAAAGATGATCTCATTGACAGGAATAAGACACAAGATAATCGACATCGACCCAATTATCCGACAATACACAAACTGTCTTGAACCTGATGAGCGGTCCACGGGAAATCTTCGAGCTAGGGTTAGAACAAATATCCTATATTACTATGCAAATACAGAGAACCGTCTTGTACTAGGATCAAGTGATAAAAGCGAATACGAGATAGGCTACTTTACAAAATATGGTGATGGTGCATCAGACCTCTCACCAATCATCTCACTGTACAAACTCCAGGTACGTGAGCTTGCAAAATATCTTGGCGTACCTGAGGGCATTATTGCAAAAAAGAGCAGCCCCCACTTGTGGCATGGCCACCAAGCTGAAGAAGAGCTAGGAGTGTCATATGAGGAGATTGACTCTGTTTTATACTGCCTCTTTGAGAAACATCAGACACTAGATGAGATTGAGCGTACCACCAAAATAGGACGGACAGTCATAGAAAAGATTCACCAACTACACATAAACAGTGAACATAAAAGATTGCCAGCTTGCAAACCAAACGGAGAACGACATGAAGATTAAAGATACACTGTCAAACTTGGAGCATACAATAGACATCTCAAACAAAGTCAGAATCTACCTGTGTGGAGTAACTGTATATGATGACTCACACATAGGCCATGCAAGAACTATCATAGTCTTTGATGTCCTTAGGCGATACCTTGAGAGCCAGGGAGCAGAGATACAACTTGTTCAGAACTTTACGGATATAGACGACAAGATAATTCATCGAGCAAACGCAGAAGACAAGACTGCAGCTCAGGTCAGCACAACATACATTGAGAACTATTTTAGAGACTTTGACAACCTGCATGTAAAGCGGGCAACAGACTATCCAAAGGCGACACAACACATTGATGATATTATCATGTTTATAGATAAATTAATCAAGCAAGAAATTGCATATACTTCTGAGAACGGGGTATACTTTTCCGTATCAAAATTCCCAGAATATGGAAAACTCTCAAAAAAGAGAATTGACCAACTTGAGTCAGGTGCAAGAATCAGGGTGGATGAGAAAAAAAAAGATCCGCTGGATTTTGCAGTCTGGAAGATAACTGATGAGAAACCGACATGGGCCAGTCCGTGGGGCAGAGGACGGCCTGGCTGGCACATTGAATGCTCTGCTATGAGCACAAAGTATCTTGGGGATGACTTTGATATACATGGAGGAGGACGAGATCTTATTTTTCCGCATCATGAAAACGAGATTGCACAGTCCGAATCATGTACCCGAGTCCGATTTGCCAAAACCTGGATGCATGTCGGAATGGTGACAATTAATGGAGAAAAGATGGCAAAATCCACCGGAAATGTCAAATCAGTAAGACATGTCTTGGATGACTGGGGGCCAAACATCATTAGACTGTTCTGCCTGGCTGGGCATTATTCAAAACCAATAGACTATTCTGAGGAACTGTTGTTAGAAAACCTTACAAAATGGAGACAGGTTGAAACCTGTCATTACGAGCTAATCAATGCAGACGGTGCAGAGTCTGAGAAAAATGACACACTCGCAAAGCTAGCCAGAGAGTTTGACCAGGCATTAGATGATGACTTTAACACCCATCTTGCACTGTCGTCATTTTTCCAGCTAGTCAAAGAGACCAACAGGCTGGCAGCTGATGAAAAGCTTGGCAAAGAAAACTCGCAGGCAATAAAGACAGAACTGCAAAGAATGTTGGATATTTTAGGACTAGTGGTTTTGGAGATATCTGACAAGCAAAGACAAGAGATTGACAAGCTGGTCTCAGACAGGACGCAATCACGACAAGAGAAGAGATTCAAAGATGCAGACAAGATACGCGACGAATTATATGACATGAATGTCCAGCTAGTTGATCACAAGGGAAAGACAATCTGGATGTTAAAAGAACCAATCAGGGCTGACAGATAACTCGAGACATTTATTTGAAAAATTAGGAGAGTCTAATTAGTCTACTCTAATTTTAGTCGAGTTTAATATATCCGCAGTACAATATACCGTATGAATCCATGGAATAAATTTTGGAACTGGTATGAGAACAAGATACTGGGAAGCGTGATTCTAATTGCCATCATACAGTTCATTCAGATTCCACACATGGTATGGAATGCAGACATTATGCTAGATGCAGGAATCATCTCTCGAGTCCATCCGGTAATTGACTGGCTCTTGTACGGGGTTGATCTAATTGAGATAGTCTCAATTATTAACGTTGGAATGATTATTTTTAGTCTGGTAAAAAAGAGACGATCTGCCAAAGTCAAAACAATAGCATAACAAAGTGTGTTATTTCCGGGCTTGTCAGAAAAAATCCGAGATGGTCTTTTGTCTGACCAACTCTATGATGTTTCCATGTGATAACCATTCAGATTTTGTAATGCTCATCTTCTCTGATGCCAAAGACAGAGCATGTCCAAAGTCATTGGCATACACCGGAGGCTGATTCATGGCCTTGCGGATGCCTTCTCTTACCTGCCACACTCCTACCGGAATGGCATACTCGGGCCTAATCTCACGCAGGATAACTACACCTGCCTGAATCTTTTCTCTGCTCAGATACTCTAGGACTCCTAGCTTGGCTGCAAAATATGCGCCCGCAATTGCCGGTGGATGATTGATTCCTCTAGCATCCTCATAATCAGAACCAAAACCTAGCACACCATCCGAATACCATGCTTCTGTCATCTCATAAACCCATCTGTGGGGAAACAAGACAACTGCAAAGACATTGCCTAGGTGTTCATATGAAAAAACCATGTGGGATTCTGCTAAATCACACTCGAGAATCTCATCTGTAAGCGATTTGCAAATTATATCATCTGTTGCAGTAATACTCCATTTTGTGGGGACTAGTCTTCTTTTCTGGCCTAGCATGCCTATACTAAAACATCTCTGAATCTTTGAAATCTCAATTCCGGAACGATACAGACTCTGGACGGCATCTTGCGCCTTTAGATCCTTGTCATAGTATGCCTTTTCAATATGTCTTGTGGGGGTAACTGCTGAAAACTTTGCAGACTTTATCTCGCCAATAGGACCAAATGGTGCACTCTCACCATCAAGTGAGATCTCAGAAACTCTTCTCTGAAACGTCAGATCAGAATCAGCAGGCTTTGCAGACATTGCCATCTCCTGTAGGCACTCTATGTAACGCCCGTCTGTCTGATCTGCTGATACTTTCTGTACCCCTCTTACAAGACCAAGTCTAAAGTTGATAATCTCCTCAAGTGTCTTTCCCGTCCAGTGCTCTGGACTATCAAGTATACTTGTGTCGCCATGAATGGGTGGAACCATTGGGCCTACTGAGACCTTTGGATAATTATGCGAGCCGACAAAGACAGACGGAGGACTAGACCCACTTACAAAGTCTGATGAGAACAGATTTCCATGTCTGGAGAGTGACTCGTGCCATTTTGCCAAGATGGAGCGCCGAATGCTCTGAGAATCAAAAGACACTGCAAACTATATGTCACTAGTCCTATTAATATTGCCTAGCTGCCAAAACTGGTTGTTTGTCAACGTATAGTGTTTAAAGTGCCGGGCATATGACTAGAAAATATGACAGTAAAAAGAATCGTCTCATTTCTGCCTAGTGCAACTGAGCTGCTCTATGAACTCGGGGTACAAGACAGACTGTTTGGTGTAACTCATGAATGCACATATCCCAAGGACGCATCCCTCAAACCAAGGGTGGTAGATACTGTGATAGATTCTAACACATTGACAAGTAAAGAGATTGATACAATGACGTCCAAACTGCAAAGTGACGGCAAAGACATCTTTGTTCTAGACGAGGACAATCTAAGGGACGCAAATCCAGATCTAATAATATTGCAAGAAACATGTGATGTCTGTGCCGCACATGCAGACCAAGCCCATAAAGCGATGCAAATTCTCAAAACAAGCCCCACACTTCATTTCATGAACCCGCATAATATGCGGGAGATAATTGACTCTGTTACAAAACTAGGGGAGTTATTGGAAAAAAAGCACAGAGCAAAGGAGATTACAGATTCACTTGAGCAAAGAATTACAAATCTCAAAAGGAACACGCCTGCCAGACATCCAAAAGTGATTGCGCTAGAATGGCTGGAGCCGTTTTTTACTGCAGGCCATTGGGTTCCAGAGATGGTACAGATTGCCGGAGGCACAAACATGTCAAGTAATGCAGGAGAGCGTTCTAGACGACTTGGGATAAGTGATGTAGCAAGCTCAGATCCTGATATAATAATTTTGATGCCCTGCGGATTTGATATACAAAGAACAGTATCCGAGTATGATTTAATTCTCAAAGCCGACAAACGCTGGAACTCGTTGAGGGCAGTCAGAGACAACATGGTATTTGCAGTAGACGCGGGTTCCTTTTTTAGCAAACCAAGCATACGAACCATAGATGGCATTGAGATTCTTGCAAAGATAATCAGGCCTGAGCAGTTTGCAGATTTTAAAGTCCCTGAAAATTCATCAGTACATATTAGCACATGAGAGACCCATGCAACTATGGGAGATCCTCATAGATACAAAGTTGTTGGTTCGTATGCATGCTATTTTTTTGACGCGCTTACAAGTGACACCACATCTCTGTCTCGAAGCTGGTAGTTGGTGGGAAGTCTCAGATTGTATCTCAAATCCTTTCCGTACAAAAGGCCTTTGGTTAGATCAGAATGAATCTCTCTGGCAAGATCACTTATGGTTGCCCCGTCTTTGAGCAGTATCAGGTCTGGCAGTATCTTACCTTTCTTGTCTGCAAGATTGACCTCATCGGCTACCGGATACACCGAGTTCATCTTTAGCAGCTTGAAGACAGTCACATTGATTGCAAACTGGACACCTGTTCTCATATATTCGCCCATTATTCCTCTCTTGATAAAGTTCAGAGCATTGTTTTGCTTTTCATTGAGTTCGTCTGACTTTGTGATCTCAAACGTTTCAGACCCCGGGGAGTATCTTATCAGTCCTTTCTGCTCTGCACGTCTGAGAACAAATTCGCTGTCTCCGCTGACTGGAATTACAATCGAGTCATTATACCTCTCCCTTAGCCGTACAAAGTTCTTGTCTGCTCCTTGAACATCAATTTTATTTGCAACAATCAGAGTAGGTTTTGAGATCTTTCGCAGGTGTGATGCAAATCTCTTGCTGTCTGTAACATCAAAGTCATCAAAATTCTTCTCCTCAAGGCCAGTTGCCAACATGGTCTCCTTTACATGGAACTTTGTAACGCCAATCCCGCGGTATAATTCTGTAATTGCATCTGAGATATCTGTACCTGCCCTAATCGTCTTTGAGACCTTGCCACGGTTTCCTTCCCAAATCTTGTGATACCACATGATTAACTCTTCTTCAATATCTGCAAAATCAGATATCGGGTCTCCGGTTCCAGCCTTGGCAATCTTTCCTGTAGAATCTATTCCACCCGACGCATCTAC
>DAXZ01000073.1:8808-18202 GCA_002506665.1 Nitrosopumilus sp. UBA526
CCATCAAGACATTTTGAGTTGTTGGGATTGTCCTGAATCTTAAATTCGGGGTGCACGCATAAAGTGATGGCATGTGCTATGCCTGATGCTGGATGTTTTGTAGTAAACGGGTACGATGATATCTCCTCAGACGATAGGGTGGCAGAGTTGAAGAATGTTGTCTTGCCGGTATTGGTCTTGCCTATTAACCCAATCTTGATTGGCATACAGTTACTATGCGTCCTTGAATATTTATCTCTGACTTTGACTAATCTTCTCTAGTGTCTCATAGAGTTTCTTGATTGCCCATCGTATGTCTGCAATGTCATTATCTGTAAGAGATTCTTCCCATTTTTCTAAAACACTGTCTGTTATCTCTGAACAGTTGTATATCAAACTCCAATAAGGATGGTGTTCTGCAGTCGTATATGCAAGCTCTGTCACGTCCCT
Organism: Nitrosopumilus sp. UBA526; assembly: GCA_002506665.1. GTDB lineage: Archaea > Thermoproteota > Nitrososphaeria > Nitrososphaerales > Nitrosopumilaceae > Nitrosopumilus. The sequence goes on from DAXZ01000073.1 coordinate 9,238, forward strand.
AAGGCCATTCTGGGCCCTTGTCAGTGATGTGGCACCGTCTCCAAATATTTTGATAATGTCATCTCCGGGGGGCTTTTCTATCTTTAGAGGAACATTTTGATTCTCATATCTCTTGGCAAGCTCTAAAAGATCCTTATAGAATCCCTCAAAATCAACAGTCATGACAGTCTCCTGTGTTCTGTCATCATGCAACGATTAAAGATTATCTTGATTCCTGACTTTTTTGCAATCTCTTCGGCTTCTTGGTTATGAATCCCTTCTTGCAGCCAAATCACTTTGGGCCTCTTTTTGATTGCCTCAAGAACAACTGGCAACACCTGATCAGAGGGCCTAAAGACATTTACAATGTCAATATCGTCATCTGCCTCTGAGATATCTCTGTGGCATCTCTTACCAAGAATTTCTTGTGCCATAGGATTTACTGGAATTATGTCATATCCATTATCCGATAAATAACTTGGTACAAAATGAGCTGCTTTTGAAGGATCCCTTGACATTCCAACTACTGCAACCTTTTTCAGAGATAAAATGTCACGAATCTGCTCATCTGATAAAATGTCTCTATCCATGACAGATGCCCTAGTAGTGTTGAATATAATTTTTGAAATATTGCAACTGTAGTGTACGGAAACGATTTCGTTCTAATTACTAGGTCTATAACGAAGAACAATGCTATCACAATTTGGAACAGTCATCTACACAAAACAGATCACAGGTATATCGATTAGAGACTGATTCATTTATGAAACAATACAGATATGAATATTGTTGGTATGACCCCCTCCAAATTCTACACATAATTGGAAAATAGCGATCTTAGAAACCCTTTTATAAAGTAATAAATTGTATTATACGGTATGACAGAGAAACAAAGAACCACTATCTTAGAGAACATGTCGGTAAAATTACCATCTTTTTTTGCAAATGAATGGGGGGATAGTTTTGGGAACAGTTAGAAAACGCATTATCTCACTTATCAACCGTCACCAAAAAACATACAATCAACTTTTGATTATGTTGATTATAACAGGCATTGCATTTGTTGGATATGGCGTGATTAATCCTGATTACGATTTGGTCATATCTATAGGCGCTGCCTTTATTATATCTGGATGTGTAGGATTAATGATGATGCTTACAACATCTAACATCTCAAAGGCATTACACGATAAACTTGATTCGATATCTGTCAATCTTGTAAAACTTGATTCGATATCTGTCCAGCTTCTAAAACTTGATTCGATATCTGTCCAGCTTCTAAAACTTGATTTGATATATGCCAAGCTTGGAAAACTTGATTTGATATATGACAAGCTTGGAAAACTTGATTTGATATATGACAAGCTTGGAAAACTTGATGAGATAGCAGAATCTCAAAAAGAGATGGTATCCACCCAAAAAGAGACGTCCTCAACACTTGGCAAGATACTTACTGAAATGTCTGCAACACTCAAAAACATAGAACGCAAGATAACGTAAAACCGCTATCTCTGAATTACTACGATAGATTGCATGACTTCTCAAAACAAGGAACTTGTATTTGGATGCAGAAAAGCGATCAGAGAAAGCGATTTGAAATAAATGATGACCAAAAGAAATTACTTTCGTACATTCCATTGAAATATTGCAACCAAAGAATTTTTTTAGCAGTAATTAGAACAAAAAGACATGGATTTAGAACCACAAGATATCATCGTACTAGGCGCAATAAAACACGGAATTAAAAAATTTGACAGGATTCAAAAGATTACCCAGATAGACCCCAAAGAGCTAGATCTAATTCTAGAGCAGTTAGAGAAGAAGGGGTTTATACAGGCAGAAGAGAAGAAAGGATGGCTTGGAGTAAAAGTAGAAATTACTGCCACAGAAAAGGGTTCAAACGAGGTGAACCACAGAGTTCACGCACTACAATCAAAATGGGCACAGATGTCAATGCTTTACCAAAAAGGGGACAAGGAAGGACTACGGCAAGAGATCAAAGACAACAAATCAATAATCCCCTCAATGGTGTTCTTTGGAATAACAGATATGATAATGTTCTCAATGATGTTTAGTATGATGGGAATGGCAATGTCAGACTATGTGACTCCAGAAAACATGCCAGATGCCGGTGGTGATAAGGATGACGGCACGGATGACGGCGGATTTGACGTTGGATTCTAATACGTGCCTCTTGGGGCATAATTGATCTACAACTCATTTGAGAATACAGGACTAGTCAAAACACTGAGATTTTTACAAGCACATGACACGGAATACCTCTCCGGACAAGACCTCAGCGATGTGTTGAAGATAAGCAGAGTTGCTGTGTGGAAGCATATCAAAAGAATTCAAGAACTTGGATATGTGGTGGAATCAAGGCAAAAGCTAGGATACAAGCTGGTATCGAACTCGGAACTGTTACTGCCCTGGGAGATTACTGCAAATCTAAAGACCAAGACCATCGGACAGCGAGCATATTACTTTGATTCTTTGGAATCCACTCAGAATAAGGCACTTGAGATGGCTTGTGATATAACAAATGACGGCGCAGTAATTATTGCATCAGAACAGACTAGAGGACATGGAAGGTCTGCAAGAAGATGGGTCTCACTTAGAGGTGGCATATGGCTGTCTGTCATACTCAGACCAACATTTGATATTACCATTACGACACTGTTTCCGATTGCATCTGCGCTTGCACTATCTGTTGCTATAGAAAAGACACTCTCAATAAAGCCGGAACTAAAATGGCCAAATGATCTGACCATCCGAGGAAAAAAGGTGGCAGGATTGCTTGTGGATGCATCACTGGAATCAAATAGGATTGCAAGCATGGTACTGGGGGTTGGAATAAATTTTGATGTGGATGCAAAGCAGATTGAAAACTCTCTAAAGAAAACACCAAACTTTTACGGAGCGGCATCACTTGCAGGCCAAGGACAAAAAACTAGGCCGATTCAACTAGTTCAAACCTTTCTGGCAGAACTTGAAAAAGTCTACAACTCACTTCATGCAAGACAGACAAGCAAAATAATCTCAGAATGGACACTGCGGTCATCAACGATAGGAAGAGACATAGAACTAGACACTCCTGATGCCAAGATACGTGGCAGGGCAATCAGAATTGATGAGGCAGGTGCGCTATTGGTATCTGAGAATAACAAAACACACAGAGTAATTGCAGGAGACATTCTTTATCTGCCAAAATGATGCCGACTATCTCTTCTTGGCCTTTTTTGTTCGTCTCTTTGGTGAACCAGAAATAAGCGTGGACTGTACTTTAAGAATCTCTTTAAGATCTTGTTGTATCTCAAATACAGCCCCAAGCAACTTTTCTAGTGCCTTGGAGTATTGCTTGTAGGCAAGCAACAGTTCGGTCTTTTTTGCATCTGTCTTTGAGAGATACTCGTTTGAGCGTAGCAGATTTGTAGATGTAATCATCTCAGGCATGTCTCTGGCCGGACTGCCTAACCGGCCAAGCTCTGCCTGAATCTTTTGAATTTTTTTGCGTAAATCATAAATGATCTCACCGGCACCAAGCTCTGTCAATACAAAATAATGTATCTGCCAACGAATTAAAGACTTTTCGAGGCTGACACACAAATATTGGGCCTAATCTAGTATAACTTTGAAATAAACTATAAACCAAATCAGATACATGACAAAGCATACTATGAGATTATCTCTACTTGCGGTTCTGTCAATCTCATCTCTGATTGTAGGTGTAGCGTATGCTCAAAACCAAGACGATGCAGAGAAACTCCTTGAGCAGGCAAATCAGCACCTTATCAGTGGAGAGTACAAGGTCGCCATTAAAATTTATGATGATATATTGGAGATTACCCCGAACAACATCTCTACCCTACAGATGAAGGGAATTGCCCAGAGTAATCTTGATGAGCATACAGGTTCACTCAAACAGTTCTTCAAGGTTTTGCAATACAAATCAGATGACATAATCTCACTTGTGGGACTAGGAGTGGGTTTTGGAAATCTTGGCGAGTACAGAGAATCAATTACATACTTTGAAAAGGCACTAGCTGAAGAACCTGACAGCGTTGTCATAAACAATTACTGGGACTTTGCCAATGCTGTGATCACAAAGTACCCATACACCCCTACAGAAAAACCAAAAGATCCCAGATATAGCTGGGCTGCCCCAATTCCTGAATGGATAAGACCAGTTGCAGGCTGGTGGTCTGCCGGGGACATAAGTGATGCCGAGTTCAAGTCTGCAATGGAATTTTTGCTAGATAACAAAATTATACAAATTCCTCCTACGGAGATGCAAAGTCAACCAGAGAAACAAATTCCGCAGTGGGTGCGAGACAACGCAGGTATGTGGGCAGACAGACAGGTAGCAGATGACATGTTTCTTGTGGCAATACATCACTTGGTAGAACAAAGAGTGCTAAGCATTCTGGTAGAACCAACTAAATCCCAAGAGGATCTAGATTACGAGTTTTATTTATTTGAAAGATATCTAAGGGACATCTCAAATAATATCTCCAAAGAAAAACGATACATAGAATACCCAAACCCTAGTCGGGATGTCATAAAGAAATTTCTCCGAGACTATGTAAAATGGAATCTTGAGGCGGCCACAACTGCATCTACAACTTTTCCTAGTCCGACATATGTCCTTGAAGACGGGGTATACATAGTCAACTATAAGGTATTCATAAATGATCAACCAACAAACCTGCCTCTAGACCATGTCAGCACTCTGGGCAACTCTTTTTCGTTTTGGACAGGACAGGATCTAACCGTTAATGACTTGCCTGCAAGGATTGAATTTGTCGTTACGAATCAAAAACACGAGGCAAACGTCTGGGTTACCTGGGTGGTGAGGGATCTGTGTTCTGATGAGCTGCAAAAAAAGGCAGAGAGAGCAGGAATAGAACCATGCAAGCCGGATCAAATCTTGGGACACGCACATCTTGGAAAAGGGATTGTAGAAGTCACACTAGGCGATTACAACTGTGATGGGAGTTTTCAATTATATGATGTTAAAAGCGTAGAGTCGATCATGACACATGAGCTAGGACATTCAATTGGACTGCAACACTCTGACAATCCTACAAACATCATGTATCCTACCATTGACCAATCTTATGCATACTGCCTTCTTAGTTGAGCATATTCTAAAAGCATAGAATGAAGATTAGCTCAACCTACACACAATTAACCCTAAGATATTTGGTAAAATTGATAATAGGGTAATATATCAGTACCAATATCATGCTCAAAAATACAATGATCACAGGCCCCAAATGTCCGTCATGTGGTGACAAAAAAATGGTTACAGACCAGAACACAGGAGAGATCTTTTGTAGCAAGTGTGGACTGGTAGTCAATGACAAGATTGCTGACACTGGTGCAGAATGGCGTTCCTTCTCAAACGATGAGGGAAACAAGGCAAGGACTGGCGCCGGAACATCACTGACAATGCATGACATGGGATTATCAACTGTCATCGGAGCTGCAAACAAAGACGCTACCGGAAAGCCCCTGTCTGCAAATGTCAAGAGTTCAATTGAGAGACTAAGAACATGGGACAGCAGAAGCCAAGCGCACTCTTCTGCAGACAGAAATCTAAGACAGGCGCTCAACGAGATGGACAAACTCAAAGACAAGCTTGCATTGACTGATGCCGTAGTTGAAAAAGCGGCATACATTTACAGAAAAGCCATGGAGAAGAAACTAGTACGAGGCCGTTCTATACAAGGACTAGTCGCTGCATGTCTTTATGCATCATGTAGGAACACAGAGACTCCAAGAACCCTTGATGATATTGCAAAAAGGATTAACATCAGGAGAAAGGATGTTGCAAGGTGTTACAGACTAATATTTAGAGAACTTGAATTAACGATGCCAGTAGTTGATCCCGTAAAGGGGGTATCAAGAATTGCAAGCATTGCAGGACTCAGTGAACGGAGCAAACGCAAGGCAGTCATAATTCTAAATCAGGCCAAAGAAATTGGCATAGTGGCAGGAAAAGATCCGATGGGAATTGCCGCCGCCGCACTCTATCTTGCATGCATCCATACAGGCGAGGTTAAATCACAAAAAGAAATCTCTCTAGCATCCAAAGTCACAGAGGTAACCATACGAAACAGGTGTGCCGGACTGCGGAAGATGCTCAACGACTAGCTCTCTCAAACTCTAATTTATCCCAGGGAAAAACAACATACGCATCACTGTCAGTCTGTCTTGCATAAACTAGCTGTGCAGGATATGATCTGCCACATCTAGCAAACAGTGTGGCAAAATACAACTCTGTGGGGTTGTCTGTTCTAGCTAGAACACCTTCAAATGTCTTGCCAGAATCATAAATATCATCAACAACCAACGAATCAGAAGAGACTGTCTTTTTGTCCATTAGAACCTCTTCTATATCCAACCGGTCTGCCAACAAGCGGGATGGTATCATGCCTCCCCTACTCAGAGTCGTTATAGTCAAAAAGGATCTAGAAGATTTTGTGATAATGTCAGTAAGTGTATTGACCAAAGAATCGATTTCAGACCAACTGACAAACTGTTCGTGAGCCATTACACTTTGGTATCGGAGATTAGAATTAAATCGTTGTGATTTCATTGGGGGTTAGATGCTTTATAATTTTGAGAATCTCAAAAGGCCATCTGCCAAAATCAATGTCTTTCTCACAAGATAGCAACAATACGTTGTCATTGCTCAGGGGGAAACTCATAATTATTACCTTCTCACGATAAGACATTGAAAAATAAACTCTGCCAAACTCTGCATCAAACTCGTGTCTCATCCTGACACGCAATGCAAGTTCGGTGAACAGCATCTCGTCGTGTTTTTGGGCCTCAAGTGAGAACAGGCCTTCTCTCATCCCGCCAGCCGTGAGATGCCCCCTGCCATTGATAAACCTGGCCGAACGCATCTTGGGGTCTAGTGCTATAATATCATGGCATATCTTCTCAAGCTCAGCAATGTTCTCCATTAGCATAATCATGGTAATCTAACTATTTATTGCGATCTGTTCTGATAGGTATCTGTGTCACCGGAATCCCCAAAAAACATGTCAGACTATTACAAACACCTGTCATTGTTCTGGACTGATATTATACACTTGATGTCAAGCAAACCGCAGTCATTGGCATCTATTGGGCCAATGAGGGCATTTGCCGCCAATTCAAAAAAGGTGACAACAGAACTAATAGAGATTAACGAGGGCCTGATTGGGTTTAATCAATATCTTGCAGAATACTATAAACAACTTAGCGATGCATGGAATGTTGCACAAAAGAAAGTCAATCTAAAGGCGCCTGAGATACCTCGGGATGTCGAGCAGATTGAGGCATTCAAAAGAATATGGATTGATATCTTTGATAATGATTTTACAGAATTATTTGATTCCAAAAAATTTGGTGAGAACTATGGTAAACTTGTCTCAAAGGAGCTTGAGCTGACCAAACACTGGAATAACATTGCAAATGTAGTTTTGCAGTCTGTTAATCTTCCAAGCAAGGAAGAGATTGATGAGGTGTATAAGGCGGTTCATTCTCTTAAAAAAAGGGTTGGCAAACTAGAACGAGAGCTAAAGAAAAAGGACATGAAAAGAGATGCATAGTGAACCAACGATAGATCCAAAAATAATCGAGGAGATCATAAAGTTCAGCAAGAATGTTATTGATGCTCCAAAACTAGTATCCGCTCCCGACGAGATCAATCTGGAAGTTACTCCACATGACACAGTACAGGAACTAGACAAGACCCGGTTACTCCATTACAGATCACTTACAGAAAAACAGCACAAAACACCTCTGCTTATATCATACGCTTTGATTAACCGGTACCACATACTGGATATTCACCCCGAGAAGAGCTGGGTGAGAAATCTGCTCCAGCAAGGTTTTGATGTATACATGCTGGACTGGGGGACACCTACAAGCATGGACAAGTATCTAGATTTTGATGACTATGTAAATGGATACCTGGACTCTGCAGTAGAATATGTCAAAAATGAATCATCTGCTGAAAAGATCTCATTGCAGGGGTATTGTACTGGGGGCACCATTGCAACAGCATATGTGGCACTGCATCCTCAAAACGTCAAAAACTATGTTGCAACTGCTCCCGTGATTGACGGCTGGCGAGACACCACGGTCATTAGCAATCTTGCCAAACACATGGATGTGGACAAGATGGTAGATACCATAGGCAACATGCCACCAGAATTCATGTACTATTGCTTCTCTGTCTTAAAGCCATTTGAGCAGGGAATTGAGAAATATGTGAAATTCTTTAAAAATATTGACAATAAAAAATTTGTAGACAGTTTTCTCAGGGTGGAAAAATGGCTAGGAGACACACCTCCGATTCCAGGCGAGCTGTTCAGACAGTGGATTAAAGACATCTATCAGGATAATCTGCTAATTCAAAACAAGATGTATGTGGGTAGAGAGCATATAGATCTAAAAAAGATAGACATGCCTATGTTTACTCAGATTGCAGTGGGAGACCATCTTGTGTCGCCAGAGTGTAGCATGCCGCTTCACTATGCTGTTGGAAGTGAGGACAAGACACTCAGAATGTATCCTACAGGACATGTGGGTATGATTGCAAGCTCCCTCTCACAAAAGATGGTCTTGCCTGAGCTTGGCAGATGGCTAGCTGCAAGATCCTAGGGGCGGGACATTTTGGAGTATAATTACCAGTAGATTCTTATCTAAAATTTTTGGGCAAAGTATAATGGCCAAAATCAAGAACAATTCACCGATATTGTTCTTTTACAACAACTCCAAGAAATGGCTGACAAAGATCTCACGAGACGAGTCATTTCACACACATATTGGCATCATCAAACATTCTGACGCAATTGGCAAAGAGTATGGCTCTAGACTAACTACAAACAAGGACAAGTACATCTATCTCTTGAAACCTACCATGTATGACTATGTTATGAAAATTCAGCATGGCACACAAATTGTATATCCAAAAGATATTGGCTAT
>DAXZ01000073.1:18236-19754 GCA_002506665.1 Nitrosopumilus sp. UBA526
AAAAAGCCGGTGTTTCAAAATACGTCACACAACATAACCGGGATCTAAAGACTGTTAAAAAAATGCCTTTGGAGGATATGGATGTGGCACTAGTTGATCTAGGGGATCCTTGGGTTATACTCCCCCAAGTAAGACAGATGCTAAAACCAAGCGGATGTGTATTTGCAATCTGTCCTACGATGAACCAGTTGGAGAAACTAACTATGGCACTAGTTGAAAATGAATTTACCGACATTGAATCCACAGAACACATCATACGAAACATCGAAGCTAGGGAAGGAAGAACCCGACACTCGTTTCAGGGCATTGGCCATACTACCTATCTGTGCTTTGCAAGAAAGGCCTTTTTTGACAGGGGTGCCAGGCTGGCATCAAAGGCTGGGGCTCGTAAGAAGGCACCTGCCAGAAAAACAAAGACCAGGACTGCCAGAAAATCATCTTGATACTTTAACAGATTTATTCGTCTATTTTCGATAATATGCCATGGCAAAAACCCTGACTCAGGCTATTGTTAAAAAATTTATTCCGTCCAGGAAAGCAAAATCAAGAAAAGGAGACAACGGAATTGTCCTAGTTGTCGGTGGAAGCTACATGTATCACGGCGCACCAATCCTGACTTCACTTGCAGCCCTAAGATGTGGCACTGACCTTGTCTATACCTTTGTTCCAAAGATCAACGTTACCCCCACACGCGCCGCCTCCCCAAACCTGATAGTAGTTCCACTTGCAGACCAAAAACTGACTCTGGGAGCTGCAAACAAACTGATTGGCGCATTGCCGCATAATCTACATTCAGCTGCTGTCGGTATGGGTCTTGCAATTCAAGAAAAGAACGCTTTGCTACGTCTTGTCAAATCTCTGTTGGCCGGGGATGTAAGACTAGCGCTTGATGCCAGTGCACTAATCCCAGACGTCCTGCCACTCTTGGCAAACAAGAATGTTGTAGTGACGCCACATGCCGGAGAATTTTATAGATTGTTTGGAGACACTATACCTGACTCTCAAAATGAGCGAATCAGGCTTGTAGAAAAAAAAGCAAAAGAATATGGCATTACAGTCTTGCTCAAAGGTGCAACTGATGTAATCTCTGATGGTACTACAACATATCTTAACGAAAAGAAGACTCCTGCCATGACTGTGGGTGGGACAGGTGATGTCTTGTCTGGTCTAGTTGCAGGACTGCTATCTCATAACAGAGACGCCTTGGAATCTGCAGCAGCTGCTGCCTTTATCAACGGATTGGCAGGAAAATATGCTCAAAAGAGATTGGGATTGCACATTACCTCAACAGACCTCCTAGATGAGATCCCTGCGGCGATGATGCCATTTGACAAAGTTGTGTGAGTTATTGTGACTAGTGTAGACATCTAGGCAGTCTTTTGGCATACTGTGCAAGTGAGATTCTGCCTGGCCCTACAATCATGATTACTAGTGCTGATGCAAGCAATATGAGATCAAGCTCTATTCCTTTCTCACCTGTAATGCTTTGTGCTCCCTTTACTAGAAAGATTGCACCTA
>DAXZ01000085.1 GCA_002506665.1 Nitrosopumilus sp. UBA526
AAGGTAATACTGACACTAGAGACTCCAGTTGATGTTGATAACATTGATGATATTACCGTATCATACGATCCACAAGGTGACCATAAAATTGCTATAGGCAATGCTGTACTGCCAGACTTTGCAGCAGAACCCGTTAAGAATATTTTACGTCCAAACCCCTAGAATAATGCACAGCTAAAGAGACTCAGAAAAGAGTTGATGCAAAACCCACAGAAATATGATTTTCCTGCTCCAACATGGTTTGTGGGTTTGCAATGCCCGCCGTCACAAACACGTCTTCTAAACGGGCGTGTCCCACTTTGTTGTCATTTATTTCTGTGACATCATACATGTCTAAATCTGAACTACATACATAGAATCTAGCACGCTCAATATGCCTCTGATCGTCATACCTGTGCTTTCGAGACACCAAACTTTTGACAGATCTTCTGATCCAAATCTTTTTCGGATGTAACTAACTAATCCTATTTGTGGGAATTATGCAACAAACTTATCTTCAGATTATTAATTCTAGCTGTTTTATTTGGATCAAATGACATGCTAATAGGCACAAATTTGAAGCCGCATTATGTGAATAAAATGAGATCCGTCTAAGATACTCCTAATCACATCATGATGGGAACCACCATGTTACCGTATCCTATGCCTCCTCAATCTAGTCACTCTATCTCTGTAGGTACCTACCACCCTAGCCTACATTTGACAACATATCGATACAGAATTGCTTTTGATGATATCCAATGCAAACAGCAAGGACTCGAATAATTTATTGAATGATAAATATACCAAGCTTGCAAAACCCATGCATGCTCCCCAAATTCTCAAGCAAGGCATTTCTAGCCCCCATGGCAGGGGTAAGTGATCCCGCACTTCGTTTACAATGCAAAAGGGCCGGTGCCGGACTGGTAGTTACAGAATTTACAAGCATTCACAGCATTGTTGCAAAACAAGCTCAGCTCCAAGAAAAAATGAAAACCATCCAGGAATTCATCGAATATTCTGATGAGGAACGTCCTCTATCAGTTCAGCTGTTTGGTTCTGATCTTGTTGCTTTAGAAAAGGCGGCAAAGATTGTAGAGCCTTTCTTTGATATTATAGATTACAACATGGGCTGCCCTGCGCCACACATTACACAGCAGATGGCAGGAGGTGCATTACTACAGGAGATAAACCTCACACAACAGATCTTTAGCACCCTTGTCAATGCCGTAAAAAAACCCGTAACACTAAAGATTCGCTCAGGAGTTACTGATGCAAACAGGCTTCTCTTTAGAGACATTGCAGAGATTGCAGAAGATGAAGGAATCAAAATGATTACACTACACCCAAGAACCGTAAGCCAGGGCTATTCCGGAACAGCTGACAGAACTCTGATCAAAGAACTCAAAGAAATCTCTAATCTCCCAATTGTTGGAAACGGAGACATTACCACTCCTGAGGATGCCAAAACAATGCTTGATGATACCGGCTGTGACTATGTAATGATTGGCAGGGGCGCAATGGGAAACCCGTTTCTCTTTGAGCAGATAAACGACTATCTAAAGACCGGCTCTTACCCGGAGTACTCTTTTAGGGACAAGATAGATTCTTTTTTCGAGTATCTACACCTGACACGCCAGTACAAAATCAAATTTGCCAACATCAAGGGTCAGGCCATGCGATTCACCAGAGGCATGAGGGGTGGCTCCAAGATGCGCTCAGAGATTAGCGTCTCAAAAGATATTGGAGAATTAGAGCGGATTATGAATGATGCATACAAATAACCTAGGGCAGACGCAAATGACCTAGGGGAGACAGCTTGAGAGGATAGTGCCCCCCAAGCTTGGTAGGTAGGTGGTGTGGTATTTGAGGGCAATACAGAGCCGAATTATGCGACAAAGACAATCTGGACTATTCTTATATATTTCAAGAGTGCATTTCAAGTATGGAGTTGAATCATAACTGGCAACAGCATATGTCCTGATAAACTGCGGACTAGGCTCAGAGGAAGCTGTTATCTCTGAACTGAAATTGATCGAGGGCGTTATTGAGGTACATGGAACCTTTGGCGCATATGACATTCTAGCAAAGGTCGAGTCAGGCCAAGTAGAGGCACTCAGAGAGACAATAACTTGGAAGATTAGAAAGATTCCAAAGATCAGATCAACGCTTACCTTGATGGGAATTGATGGACAACAATAGATCCTCAAACATCTCTGGTATGTCAAAACCATGATCTGAGATCCCAACTTTTTTTTAGAATCATCTGCTTTTATACTTGGATTGTAATGACATGTCATCCCTTCAAGAAGCGTCCTCCAAAGGGGCGAAACACCTGAGAGGAGGTTGTTGTCCTCTCAGCAGTTTAATTGAAAAAGAAAATGATTAGAGGGCTTCAGAACCACTCTTTTTCGATGCGATGTTTAGAACACTATCAACACTAGACACAACAATGATGCCATCTCCACCCTTTCCGGTGTATGATGCATCTGTAATTGCAGTGATGATCTTTTCTACATTTGCGTCATCTACAATAGTACTAATCATTGCAACCTTGTTATATTCTGCAGTAACCATACCTGTTCCTCTCCCGGTTCTGATCTCGTGTCTTGCTCCAGAACCCCTACCGTTGCCTTCAAGGACAGTAAATCCTCCGACAAGGTCATTTATTGCATCAGAGACTGCGCCTATCTTGTTGCCTTGAATAGTTGCTTCAATTCGTTTCATTTGAATTCATTTTCTACTATTATTTAAAAAAGATCATATGTTTTTATTCGGATTTTATGATACTAGCTGTCTGGCAGGTTATATCATAATCCTCTGATCTTTTTAGTATCAGAGAAGAACCATAGTCATGAAAAACGATGAAAAGAGATCTCACAGACTAAACTATCTCCTAAAGCACTATATGGCAAATCCCAGAGAACGTGATTTGTACTGGAGAGCAAAGCAGATGGGCGTGACTGACTCTACTGCAAAGGACTATATCAGAACAGTCATCATACAGGCTCAAAAAACATACTCAAAATAGATCTGGCATATATTGATAAATAATCAATTTGTGATAAAATACACATGACAGACTCGTTGCTAGATGATGTAAAGATTCTCCTAGACCGTGACTTTGGAGATGATAGAATTCTACGGCAGATATGCCGGGCATGTGAACATGACGAAGTTATAAGCAACTATGAGAGAAACTATGTAAAAGAACTAACAGCAAAATATCTCAAAAGACAGCCCGAATCAGTATCCATTCCAGTTGCGACAACGCATGTTACACCTGATGTCATATTGCCAATCCAGCAGACACAATCAGGTCACAGAGTGCCATCTAGACTAAAAGACAAAAAGATAATGCTTGGAGTCGGCGGTATATTTCTAGCAATTATAGTTACAGCAGCTATATCTCTTAACGCTACACCTGATGATGTCAAAATTAATCCCCCACTTTTAGCCTCACTAAGCATCAAGACTGATTTAACATCATATACCACCAAGGATCTTATCTCAATTAGTGGCATCTCTGATACTACAGATACCCTAAGTGTCTCCATAACAAACCGACACGGCCAATCTATCTGGGAGGAGAATATTTCACCAAAGAATGATGGACGGTTCTCAACTCTGACTATTGCAGGAGGTCCGGGGTGGGAGGATTCTGGAACCTTTATCATCAGCGTAGATAACGGCAGCGAGACAAAGTCTGACACGTTCTCGTTTACCACATAATTATCTACAAAAAAACTCGTTGCCTGCACGATAAAGCACAAAGTACTCGTCCTGGTTATCTCTATCTTTTTTTGCATTTAGCGCTTCTTGATATTTTTCAAAATGCTCTATGAGATACAGCTGCTCACCGGTATCTGCAAAGCAGTCTATTCCGACTAGGGCAAAACCCGTCTTTGGGGTAAGCCTTGTCTTTTCCTCCTCAAAATTATTGATCATAAATCATTAGGGTCTTTTCTTCTAACAACGCATGCAGATTATGGACAGAACGATACACATCTGACTCTTTTTTTGCCCCCGTACATACCAGCTTGCCTGATGCAAACAACAAGATCACAGTCTTTGGGTCTAGCATTCTATGAATAAGTCCAGGAAACTGCTCAGGCTCATACATGCTTCTAGGCAGTGTTCTTGCCGCCTTTTCCAGGTGAATCTTGCCACCTAGGTTGATTGCCGCCACTATGTTCTGGACGGTAATTACAGCATCCTTTTTTATCTTGATCTTGCCTTTTCTTAGTTTCTGCACAACTGTATTGACTGCCTTTATTGACATCTCTTCGGACTTTGCACCGGTGCATACCATCTTTCCTGTCCTAAAGATAAGTGTCGCAGTCCTGGGATTAGTCAGTCTGAATACGAGTCCGGGAAACTGTTCTGGATGATATTCAGTATCTGGAAACTTTTTTGTAATATCAATGAGGTCTATCTTTTGGTCTACTGATGCTGAGGCAACCACATTCTCAACACTGACAATGGGTTTTGTCTGAGGCATAACTAGGCTCTTTAAATATATCCTTTATATATACTAGTCCGATTTCCTAACTTAGTGATGTCCTATCAATCGATAACGGCACTCCTCATCTATGATGTCTGATATTATCTCCCTGTCTCTGACTTTGGGCCCACTCACATCAAAGAATCCTAGCTTGCCTTTGTATGGTACAGGTGTGTTTAGTGGCTTTGGATTATCTAACATAAATCCAAACATTCTGCTGCTAAAATTCTCACCAGCAAAGTGAAACTCGCTGTCATGTTTAAACTCTTTTTTAGAGTCGTATCTCTTTACGTCGCAGAGCCGGGCTTTGCCTATTATTGCACCTGTTACGAACTTTTCGTTTATTCTCAGTCTCCTTGCATCTTTGGTTCTTATCTTTGAGGGCGCATGAATCAGAAACTCTCCACGAAAGCTAGTGTTCCAAGTGCGCAGCTCGATGGTCTTTCTTCCAGAGATGATCAAGTCAGCAAACGGCTGACATACTGAGAGACACTTCATAATTATTCTCTGGCCGGCTCGATGTATAGTTCCGGGTTCTTGCCCTGACCTTCAGGCAGACTAGTTATCCCACCGCTGAGGCTCTCAGTTACTATGCCCTTGCTTGCAAGAACCTTTGTAGCCAAAAGTGATGTGTTTCCTGCCATACAGACTAGTAGCGACTTGCCTTTTGTCCCCCCAAGCTCCCTGCCAAGCTCGTCGGGTATCTCGTGTGTTGAGAGTAGCCTTTCTATGGTGCTTGCCTTTGGAACTGCGATTTTGTCTTTATCGACACCTAGGGATCTTGCAATGATCTCAATTCCCTCCTCCTTTGGCGTATATTGTGTATGAACCCATATTATCTTGTCATACTCTTCAATACCTGATGCCGCATCTGCTAGTGAGACTTGGATGCGCCTGCTCTGTGAGATCTCCTTTAGATTCTTTTTGTATTTTTCAATGCCGTCAGCAACGATAACTATGAACTTGTCCTTATCATTTATCATCCGAAGTATTGCATATAACGCAAGTGCCGTACTCTCTCCAATGTCATGACCCTTCTCCACAAGGAACTTTAGCAGGTACTTTGCCTGCTCAAAATCAACCTCATGCTCAGCGGCATATGCGCCAGGCTCATACAAATGTAATCCATCTGCATTGGCCTTTGTCCTGATTCCTGCCACATCTTGACCTGCAGAGGGAAACACCACGTGTACTGACTTTGTGCCATATTTGTCATCCATGTATCTGCTCAGCCCGCCAGACGTACCACCTGTTCCAAACGCACATACTAGTTTGTACTCTTTTAGTGTGTCTCCTTTCTGCTGCAGCTGCTGCTCTATCTCTACTGCTGTAATTGTTCTGTGGACATCAATGTTTAGTTCATTGTCATACTGTTCTGGACAAAAGCAATCATAAATCTCAGATAACAACTTTGCCAAATTAATAATGTCTTGCGCCGCAAGCAGTGGCTCTATCCTCAAACGCGCATCATCATATATTGTAGGATCAAAACCTAGCTGTACAAGCTGCGAGCGAATGTTGGCCAAAGTAGCCTTTACTACCAATGCATCAGCGTCGGCATTTTTTATTCCGGGAGCAGGACAGATATCCATATCCAAATCCATTATGCGAACATTCCCGCCTCTTAGCTCCTCAAACACCCCCTCTTGCAGCCTTCTTGAGACAAGCGAGATGACTGTCAGTCCTAGTTTTGATATTTCACCTAGGGCTATTCCAAAGTTGCCTGATGTTGCCTCGATAATCTTTTGGCCACTTTTGAGCTTTCCTGTCTTGATGGCATCATGTATGATATGAACAGCGGGTCTTGCCTTTATCGAACCTGCCATCAAACTAGCATCAAACTTTGCATATATCTTTGAATCAGGAAGGTCAAGCTTGTAAAGACTCTTTGCACATTCTTTGAGATCTTTTGTAATGTCAACTAGGGGCGTTGCATTGACTATCTTGCCTCCCTCTAGGTGAGGCATCTTGTTTAAGATCTCCTGCTCAAACCTCTCAAGTAATGCTACATCCACATCTGACATTGTTACTGCAGGATTTGTCTGCTCATATAAAATATCCTGATAATATCTATCTCTCTAGAATGCCGATCACCTTGTCTGGGATGTCATCTAGCCTGCTGACTGCCACTGTCTTTTCATATCCTAGGCGCTTTAGGTTACATGCTATGGTAGTAGCCCTGACGGTGTTGGGTCCTAGTCCCATGGCCACCATGCTGATTCCAAGTCCCTTAAATGACTTGGTCATGTATCTGACAGCGTCCGGGTCTGAGGGCTCCCCGTCTGTTAGTGTTAAAAAAATATCTGGTTTTTTTGATTGCAGTATGGGAAACATTCTGTCATAGACTTCTGCAAGCGGGGTCGAACCGTTGGCAGTAATCTGCGCCAGTCTCTTTGCAGTCATGTTATTCCATTTGAGATCATCAGGTTTTATCGACCAGCACACCATTGACCTGTTTTGCGTACTAAACGCGTAAACTGCAAATCTAACTCTGAGAAAGGACAGTACCTCACACAGTGCCAGTGTTGCCTTTTTGTATTCTATGGCATCTGAGGCAATGCTTGAGGAATGATCCAAGAGTATCACAATCTTTGTCTTTATTGTTTTTTTGATGTCTGTCAAAAACGGCTTGTTGCCTTCGATATAGCTCTCCTCGTCAAACTCGTCTCCTGTATTTGCATGCTGCTCCCTCCAGCCTGACTTCCACTGCTTGAACTTTATCTTTAGTCCGTTAATCAAACTCGGATCATATATTGTCGTCTCATCTGCGTTTCTAGTCTGCGGGGTTTGAATTCCAACAATCTCTGTTGCCAGCCCCCGGTTCTCTGTCTTTTTGTTCTCATCTAGCAGTATCTTGTACTCGTCATACACATCATCGCCACGAATTACAGATGTCGGGTCAACTCTCATCTCTCCCCGGTCTTTGGAGATAACCTTTAGGACTTTGAGCAGCTCAATCTCTGAGAGTGTCATCCCTGCCTTCATAAACGGTAGCGATACGGGAACAGTTAGAAGCGAATCAATGTCTAGAATCCTAATTATCTCACCTGTTTTTTTCTCAAGCCAGTCAGTACCATATTCTTGCTTTACTGCCCCGTCAATTACATTATTTGCAAATGCTACAGCTTTTTTTACCTTCTCAAAACTGCTTGGCTGTATGTTGCCCTTTATGGCACCAAACATCAGATACTGATAAAACGCCTCTACAATTCTTGCCTTGCCATAGACCGTACCTAGCTGCGGTCTTGCAACAAGCATGTATGTATAGTTGAAGATGATCTCGCCGTCCATGCCCCTCCATATCTGACGTCCAAGCCTCTCAATTCTAAGTGTCTCCATCGCATTGAGAATAAACCCAAATGCGTGGTCATTGCTAAGAATTTTTTTACAGAACTTTATTCTCATTGCCTCATACCACAGCATAGTTCTAAACTGTCGATACCTCTGAAAATCATCTCCTATCCTCTTCTCAAGCGGAGCTAGAATAACTCGGCCTTCCTGTAGTCGTGTCCGGGTCTCTGCCTTTGCTGAGATCTCTACTGTAATGTTATTCTTTTCAGACCATCTTCTCACAAGAAAGGTAGCAATCTCTACTAGGGAATCATTTTGGAGCCGGATCATCTAACTTCCAAACATTGATGTGATGATGTCTCTGACCTTTTGGTACTCTATGTCTCCCCACTGTGTGTAGACATTTCCAAATACAATGTCTACTGCTTTTCGTGGTAACATGCCTTTATCTACTAGCTTGCCAAAAGATATAGTCTCCCTCAAGCTAGGTGAATAAAACAATTCCTCAACAGCTGCTGCCTGTCTTAGTGTGTTTCCAAGTCTTATTGCTTGGACTATATCTGACTCGTGCTTATCTGATACATGTCTCTTTACTATCTCTAGCTCAACGTCTTCTGGAGGATACTCTAATCTAATTCGTACAGGAAATCTGCTCAAGATCTGAGGAGGCAACTCCTTTGTTCCGGTATGTGTCAATGGATTAATAGTTGCAACCACAAACCAGCTCTCCTTTGCCTTGATAGTCTCACCTGTCGATTCTTTTAGCACAACCTGGCGTCTGTCATCGAGCGCCTCATCTAGTCTGAGCAGGACATCTGCCTCTGCGGCGTTTATCTCATCTAGATATAGCATGTCTCCACTCTTCATTGATTTTATCAAGAGTCCTTCATCAAAAGTTACGGTTCCGTCTGTCAGTGTCTTTGTTCCTATGAGATGACTCTCCCTTGTTCTGAGACTGAAATTTACCGACTCGAGATTTACATTCTTTTTTGCTGCAAAGTCTCGCACCAAAGCGGTCTTTCCTGTTCCCTTGGGACCTATTATGAGTACAAAGAGGTCTGCCTCATACGCCTTGTCTAGGATCTGAATCGAGTCGTTCCAATCAAGATATTGTGCCTCTGCCAAGTATGTTATCATTGATTTGACAATATTTAATCCTAAGACCCAAAGGCCTCTACCTTGGCAAAGGACTCGCCTAGTCTCTTATGCAGTGCCTTGCTCCACTCGTCAAATCCTGATGGATCTTTTGGATAGTCATTATAGTGCTTGACTAGCCACTGGTTCTGTGTAGACGTGTATCTGAGTCCGTCTGCAACAGTCTTGTTCATTGCGCCCCTGATTATCATCCCAATCTTTCCTAGTCCAGAAAAGTCAGGATGCTCGCCCTTGCTGATAGACTCTACATCGAGATTTCCCAAAAAGTGTTTCATGCCATAACTTATCTGCTTGTTTGTCATCTGCTGAACCAGTCTTCTAAAGAGCTCAAGACCTGCCGTCTTGTATCCATATTCTCTGATATAGTCTAGATTATACCTCCATAGGCCGGCCTCTGAGGTATCGTCTGCCTCTAATGCCTGAGCTATGTTGCTTCCAAGTATGGTACCTGCAATCAGGGCCGGTCCTATCCCTCCGGCATCAATGGGCTTTGGCATCCATGCCGAGTCGCCTACCATTACATATCCCCCTGATACCATGCAGTCATTTTGTCTTCTGACTGAGACCTGAAATACCCCCGAGTTGTTGTTAATGTCTTGTGGTTCTTTTGAGAGTCTTGCATCTCTGATTGCAACATTTCTGTGTAGATACTCTTTCATCAGTGACTCGACATTGTCCTTCTTGCCCAGTCTCTTGTTTCTCTTATCTAGCATAGATTTTTCAACTCCTAGTCCTATGTTGACCTTGGAATCTCCTTTTGGAAATACCCATCCGTATCCACCGGGCGCTATATCCTGGTCTAGATGAATTATACAATAGTCTGGATCAAACTCTGCCAGGTCTCTCTGTCCTGGCTCAAAGTGCATGATGTATCTACCCGTTGATTCCAAATCGCGCCTGTCTATTCTCTTCTCTACCTTTGTCGAGTTTCCAAGTCCGTTTCTAAGCATAGATGTAACTCCGGTGGCATCAACTACTATCTTTGATGTATGCTTGAAGGCCTGCCTTGTCTTGTTGTCTATCCCCTGCACTCCGACTACCTGTCCCTCCTGATACACAAGACCCGTAAGATTGATCTCATACTCAAACTCGATTCCCATGTCCTTGCATCTCTTATTCTGAGTCTCTGGCAGTATCTGGCGATTTAGCATAAATCCCGCACCATCAAACGGGATTGCAGTTTTTTTGTCTGGCGAGAATGCCATGACCCCTTTCACATCATGCTCAATCTCAGGCCTTGTCCAGTTGACCTTGATTCTCTCTGCCATAAAGTCGACTGCCTCCTTGGAGCATGCATCCCCGCATACCCATCCGGCCAATGACTTTCTGCCCGGCATAAATTCCGAGTTTCTGTCAACTACTAGAATTCTAATGTTCTGGTTTGAATAGTAAGATATTGCTTGCGCTGTAACGGTACCTGCAAGACCCCCTCCTGCGACTATTACATCATAATCTGCCACGATATTGGAATCTGGTCTATTCCGTATTTAAAATAATACCGGCACTCGAGCATAAATGGGTCGGGTCGTCGCGGCATCTTCAAGGCTTTCGCTCAGACTGGAGCGGCTGTTATCTCCTCATTCCCAAATCACATGACTGTATTGTTACTATTTAATCTGTCTGAAAAATCTCTGAAAATATTCTAACAGTATCCCGCTTGTTATAGACAGGTGTGTGTATTCTCAGTTTTATTGTACCTCCCTCCATGAGTACAAGTTCTCCTCCGAGCAGTTCCTGCTTGCCTAGTCTCAAATAAAGTCTCGAGTCTGCTATCCTTTCTTCTATCTCCTCTGTCAGTTTCTCTACCTGTCTGGCAGGTAGGCCCCCACGCAGTCTCTTCATAAGACTCTGGGCCTGCTCCTTTAGAATATCTGCACTCAGCATGGTTATAGGATTCTTGTAGTGTCCGTCTGTCTGCTCTACTGCAAAATTATTCTTGTCTAGTCCCAAAACATCTTGCAAGGCTTGGAGAATTTTTGATGTATCTTCTGTTGCATGGACGATTATATCAATAGAGATCTCAAGCTTGTGAATCATAACTGTCAGGTCATGCTTCAAGTAACTTTGTTTCCTTGTCTGCTGTTCTGACAAGCTTTACCTTCTCAAGTCCCACATGCCTTACCTTGATTATCTTCTTGAATGCCGCCATAATGTCCGAGTTAATCTTGCTGTAGCATGTTGCCTGAACAAACTGATCAATTGTCATCTGCGGAATAGTCTCGTTAATCACCCTTTGTGCAATGAGTCTGAGGGCATGCTGTCTAGACGTGTTTAGCTGTCTGTGTGTTAATGCAAGCAGTTTGATTCTAAAGATATATCCATCCTTTGTCTTGATATCCATGATAAAGTTAATCTTTGACGATCCACGTCTGACCAAGCTGCGCAAAAATTCTATGGAATACTCGTACCTCTTGAAGATTGTCATTGCTCGGTCTCCATCTACTTTGTTAATCTGGAAATAGATCTTGTACTGTTGTTGCGAAAGGTCTGCCTTTAGAATATCATATAGTGTGACCTCTAGTACCCTACCTAGTGCGCCCTTGTCGTCTGTGATTGGAATATAGCCTATTGGGATATTGTTAAACGAGTCTGGAGCGTACACTGTAATCCAGCGCTTTTCTCTCCACTTGTCCTTTACTCTGCCTTTTCTACGTGCCAATCACTAACGACCCCTGAATCCAAAATATAAGGGTATGTCACTAGATCTCTTTTTGATCTCCCATGTAACTTTGCAAGACGCCGGGAATTCTGATGTGTCCGTCCTTGGTCTGGAAATTTTCCATGATGGATGCCAAAATTCTGCTTGTAGCTATCAGGGTACTGTTTAGTGTATGTACATACCGTGTCTCCTCATTTGTCTTCTCCCTGCATCTGATCTTTAGTCTTCTTGACTGATAGTCCAAACAGTTTGAGCATGAAACGACCTCTCTGTACGAGTTCTGCCCTGCCATCCAGGCCTCGATATCATATGTCTTTGCAGAGACCTTTCCCATATCCCCTGATGATAACAACATCACTCTGTGTGGAATCTCTAGATTCTGGTAAAACTCTTCTGAGACTCGTAGCATCCTCTCATGCTCTTTCCATGACTCGTCAGGACTTGAAAATACAAACTGCTCGATCTTTTCAAACTGATGAACCCTAAAGATCCCCTTTTGGTCCCTTCCATGCGCCCCTGCCTCCTTTCTAAAACATGGACTGATGCCGGCATATCTTAAGGGCAGATCCATCCCGTCAAGTATCTCCCCTGACATCATTGCTGCTATGG
The DNA here is from genome assembly GCA_002506665.1 of Nitrosopumilus sp. UBA526. GTDB lineage: Archaea > Thermoproteota > Nitrososphaeria > Nitrososphaerales > Nitrosopumilaceae > Nitrosopumilus. The sequence continues at coordinate 12,198 of DAXZ01000085.1, forward strand.
CATGCTCTGATGTTCCAATCATGTAGAGATCCTCATCTTGCACTTTGTAGATGACCTCCTCAAAATCATCGGCAATCACTGCCCCCTCCATCGATTCTCTGTTTATCATGTAGGGTGGCTGAACTGGACGATATCCCTTTTCTGATAGAAAGTCTAGTCCATAGCGAATCAATGATTGGTTTAGCATTACAAGTTTGTCTTTCAAGTAATAGAATCTAGCACCTGCCACCTTTGCGGCCCTTTGCAGGTCTATCAGACCAAGACTCTCTGAAATGTCTATGTGATTTTTTATGGCATGGTCAAAACTTGGAATCTCCCCCCATCTCCTGGTCTCCTGGTTTGCGCCCTCGTCTGTCCCGATGGGAACAGAGTCATGTATCAGATTTGGGATAGTCAGCGCCAATTTAGAGTATATGCCTTCGTTGTCTTGCTGCTCTGCCTCTAGCCTTGCAAGATCTGATGAGACACTCTTCATCTCTGCAAGAATCTGCGAGGTGTCCCCCCCTGCCTTTTTCTTTTGCGAGATCTCTTGTGCCATCTGGTTTCTCTTCTTTCGCATCTCTTCGGTCTTTAAGATAAACTCGCGTCTTTTCTGATCAGAAGAAATCAACGCGTCTAAATCAAAGTCTACGGCCCTTGATCTGAGCATATCTCTGATAATTTGTGGACTAGTTTTGAAAAGTTTTGGGTCTAGCATTGCTCAGTTACCCTCAATATGACCTGGATATGTTCCATCACTTCATCAACCGTACCTGCAAGCTGGCTGATATTCTTTTCACTCTCAAAGTTCAATACTAATTTGTTGTTTGCATTCTCTACATAAAGACTCAGGCCATCTGGAAAGTCTACATTGTCTGGCTCTAATGCTCTCCTTACAGTTACGGCTCTCTTTTTTGATATATTATTAAGAGTTATCTGTACCTGACACGTTAACGACATTTACCTCTAAATAGTTGAGAAACTCGTCCAATTTGTCTCTAGTTATCTTGGCTCCAGCAGCTGCATTGTGACCTCCTCCTATCCCATCAAACTTTTCAGCGCCAGTCCTCATTATATCACTAAGATTAATCTCTGTCCTGCATCCAAATGACTTTCTTGAAGAGAACTTTACTGTATTGTCTTCTGCCTTGGTTCTCAGAATTACAATCTTTCCTGAATTCTTTGGAGACCCTGCCAAAAGTGACGAGATGGTTCCAGTCATAGTCTCTGGTACAACGTCCTCGCCGTTTACCATTATGCATTCCTTGCTCTCTGAGACTCTCCATCTCTGGTTTGATAAGACATTCATACATTCTCTTATCATCTTTCTATAGTCTGCCCGAATGTCTTCTGCTTCGGTCAAAATCTTGTCTCTGTCCCCCATACATACTGCTATGCCGACACCGGGGCGGTTTATTCTTCCACACGAGTTTAGCATGGTTGAAAACTCTCTTCCATCGCGCAAGAAACTCTTGCTGTCCTCTCTTGGAAACGTATAGGTGTAACCGACCAACTCTGACATTATCTCAGTAGCATTCTCACCTGAGATAAACTCTGTAACTGCCTCGATGACCTGCTTCTTCTCGCCCTCGTCTAGTTCTGCTGGCACCCTCCACCTTCCATCTTCTTTTAGATTTACTCCTGATGAATCTAGCAACGAATGACATGCTCCTCTGTTCCAGGTCAGGCCATCTATGAACGGCTGTAGGGTAGATGCTAAAGCGTCTGCAAGCGGCCTAGTCTCCCTTCCTACCAACAGCAGATCTAAATCAATGTCGACGAGGCCCTGCTTCTTGGCAGTGTTTGCAATCTCAAAATTCTTACCTGTAAATGATCTCTTCTCTCCTTTATCCTGCCTGTCTCCTAGGGCAGAGACTATTGCAACTGCAGACAGATCCGTGTTCTTCTCATCTATTGCCACCGATGCAAGATATGCCATTCCGCCTGCACATATGTCTGCTCCACCATCAATTCCATACTTCCACGAGTTTATGACGTTCTGATTGTCCATCTCCTCATCTGGAATCTGGTGATGATCCAAGATAATCCAGTCCTCTCCTAGTGTCTTGTCAAGCTTGGTTGCAAAACCCCCTCCTAGATCAGTTACTATGTGCAAGTCACGGGAATCGTTCTTGAGGGATTCTAGTGTATTATTGCTAAACTCCTTTGATGTTCTGACAGTACAGTTTGCACCTGCTCGAACTAGGGCTTTGGTAATTATGCTACCTGATGTCAGTCCGTCACAATCAATGTGGGTTGTAACAGAGATTGATCTCTTTGATCTTATACTGTCTGAAATCTTGTCTTTGAAAAATGACAGTGATTCATCAAGTGATCTTGCCATTACTCTAGTTGAGCAACCACAGATTTATACTTCCATGTCTGTGCAATTCTTCCAACTCGCTTATAGTATACTGACAGTCTGTGAACCTTGGCCTCGATTAATTCCAAAGACCTGACGTTTCTATAATCTCCCCTGTTTGCCTTTAGGTGTCTCTGAAGACCTACCGCCTTTCTGACCATGTTGTCCAAGTCTTCAGGCATCTCTGATCTCAGGTCATTTTCTTCTAGAATCTGAGCCATGCTCTTTTTGGTGATTGGTTTGATTAGTGGAATTGCGTGTTGATCCCTTAGCTTAATTCCTATCTGACTGGGAGTAAGGCCCTCTTTAGAATATTTTACTATCAACTCTTCAATCTTTTCAGGACCGAAGGTTATCCAAGAAGGTACATTAAGCGTGGCCGGTCTGATAGAGTGCGATTTTCCATGCCTGTGCGTATGCATTCGTCCCATAATTTTACTTGTGTTATGGAAACAGAATTAAACGTTGCTTTGTGATCTCTTGAATTTTACCAAAATTTAGAGTACAGAATAAAGGTTAAATAAGTCGCTGATGCCAAAATTGGTAAGGTAAACGGTATGAATACAAAAATACTCTTAGTAGCATCCTTGATGGCTGTCTTCACTATTGGACTCTATGCAGAAAGTGCAGTAGCATTTGCACAATACCTAGGCAATGTCGGTAGTGATGGAGAAACCGGGAAATTCACGTTAGAAGAAGCACTCGAGCTTCAGAAAAGAAGAATCGAAGCAGCTCAGGCAAACCCAGGATCTGGTTCAGGAACACCAATTCTTGATGCTAGCGGTGTAGTCGGTGCAGCAGTCATTGCAGGTGCAGTGTTTGGCGGTGTTGCGGGAGCCTTTTTCCTTAGAGGAAGATCCGGTAAATACGCAGCAATGGGCAGAGGATAGACTTCCCCCGAGCTCTCTCTTATTTTATTATCTGTTCCTAGTGTGAACTGCACGTGATCTTGAAGTTTTTTTAAATAAAGGAAATGTATATATCTCACAAATAGAGCCAAAATATTATGATTCCTATCGTAGGTACTTTCCTAAATCTCCTGTCTTCAATCACAGGACAACTAGGACCAAACTACGACCCACTATTCTACGATGTAATGATCTACATCTTTGGAACCATAATGTTCACAGTATTCCTTCTTGGGATTATCTCATTTTGGTTGCGTGTACATGGTTGGGCTTACAAAGACAACCGTGAGAGATGGGTTGATGAATTAGACAGACATTTTGAAAGAGAAGGTATCGGTCTTATTCCAGACAACGGCAAGTACTGGTAAAATCTTTTTCATTTTCATTATTTTTAAAATCTCCCGAGTCCTATCTCTCTAGTTCTGGGAGAAAGTCTGTGTCTTTGGATGAATCATAATCCTTTGTAGTAAATACCCCCTCGTAGTGATATCCATCCTGTAGCTGATGGTTGATGAAACTTTGCGATTCCCTGTCGTTAACATAGACAGTTGACTTGCTCTGATCCATCTCACGTAGAGGAAAATCCCACATCCACAAAAAGTGACCTATCTCAAAGGGGTACTCCTCTTCCCATTCTACGTATATTGTACCATCATCTGATAGCGTATACATTGTTCTCTTGCATCCATCATCCTCCCCAGAGTTGATGTTGGCAGGAATCGGTGTCTTGATACCATCAATGATTAACTCTAATGTGGCCGTGATCTTGTAAGGGGTCTCCCTATCATTTATGCAGACTTTGAGGGGATCGTTTTGGCTAACCTGGCCCTGAAGTATGCTACTAGCGGCGCCCACAGATATTGCAATCACTGCAGTAATTGCTAGGAACTTGAAGGTCTTCTTTCTCTTGTAAGGGTCGGCTATTCCTGGCCACTTCATAGCGATATTTTTGGATGGATTCCTTAAAGTCCTTTCTCTCTCTCTTGATTCAGTCTGCAGCTTGTGTATGTAACATGACTAAGATTATCCAAGCATCCCAAAAGAGATCCAAGATCACTGATGTGTATCTACCCACCCCCCACTGAGGGATATCTCTAATGGCTAAACGTAAATCTAGAAAATGAAAAGAAAAGGGTTGTTTAGATCACTTGCCAGGGTCGTGTTGCAAACGTAATGACATATCCAACACCGATAATGATTGATTGATATGCGATGTTAACATATGGAATAGGCTTGATGATTGGATCTCCTTCAACTACTACTGTCTGACCTGGACCAAGTCCTGGACCAACCTTTGCTACATTGAGCTGGGTGTGTACGTGGTATACGCCTGCTTCAAGTGCTTTGGCAGATAGTGAATAATCGACGCTTGTGTTGCCTGAAATATCAAAGACATTTCCTGGTGGGTCTCTTGCCAACATCTCCCATCTGTTACCTGCGTTGGTTGACTCTGTGAAGATAGACAGCCATCCTCTCAGATCTCTCTCTACTAAACTAACCAGAGTTCCTTTAAGTGTCAAGGTCTCGCCAGTTTGTAGGGATTGTCTGTTGAAGGTCTCATCCTCAATTCTGATGAAACGACTCTGGAGTTGTGCTTGGACACCGTGTGCATCTGCAGTTGGAAGTACAGCTTCAACCCAGTTGAAACCTAGTGTACCTAGTGCAAGTACTGCGGCTAGTCCAAATACCAAAATTCTTTTTTCTACCATACTTATCCCTAATATTGAGGAGTCCATATACGACGTTATATGTTTTACCTTCATAACGAGGATCGACTCTCTCAAAGATGTTTATCATTGATGTATAACATTGAAATTGCTGAAAAACCAATCAAATTAATCTGCTTTAAATTTTATAACATGAAATATTTGTAACTATAACCCCAAATTTTTATAAAATATTGAAAAAAATAACTAACCTCTAAAACTCTTCCTTTATATTCCGAACTCACATCATTGTATGTATGGCACAGATGCCCGCATTAATCCCAAAAGAAGTTGAGATCCAGAGACTAAAAAAGATCTGGCTCATCGTCATTGCAATGGGTTCTACTGCAGCATCAGTCGAAGTCGATAACTTCGTTGATGGTTCTTTGCATCAGACCTCTATCAGAGATAGCGCATTTACCCCGGCACACTGGTGGTTATATTCCCACTTTGTTGCATTGCCACTTGGATGGGGAGCAGCCGCAATCTATGATAGAAAGATACCAGTTCTCAGAGGTCCAAACAACTCGATGAACACTGGATTGAAGATGACCATTCTTGGTTACCTTGCAACCATGTTTACAATTGGAATCAATGAGATGTGGCATTTCTGGTTTGTAGAGGAGATATTTGCAGTTCCAAATCACTGGATGTTTAACATGGGAGTCGTAGTGGCTTTCATGGGTGCACTTGCATACGTAGTCAGAGTATATGCTCGACTCGTAGAACTAGGTGCAGAAACCCCAGGTGAGAATCCATATGTTGCAGAAATGTACAAGATGGCTTTGGAAGGCAAATTGTACAGTAGAGCAATCCCATAGACAAAGTGCACTAGCACACACCTTTTTTCTCTTTTATTATTTTGTTCTATAGATTATCACACACAAGCTGTTAGTAATTTCCATTGAATCACATGAGGGTACACGCCCCCCAGCTAACTTGATCATCTTGTCTCCTTTTCCAAATACCATTAGATACGCAGAGGAAAGGACAAAAACAATCATCGCCATGATGCTCCGTATGACCTAGTTGGGCATATTTATAAAATCCATCAATCTGACAAATATCTCCACTTTTTACTAGTGTGTGCAGTTTCTGCGGTATTTTGTAAATCCAACCGGTCTCCAATTAGAGGAAATTGGCTATTAATCTAATGCCTGAATTGCACTAGGGTTTGTCCAAATCTGCAAGTCATGCCTGTACTTTTTAGACACTAGATACTGTTTGATCCAAATCTCTTTTACGCACCATCTAGGGGGTGGAATTATGCAACGATCTTTGCTTTAAAGAAAGACTTAAAAGAATCTGAATTAGAATAATTCTAGAATGACTCTTCCTAAAGGATTCGGTTCTGGCGGCGCTGGCGGATCATCAAGTGCCGATGTAGAACGAATGATTGGACGACGCGTTGAAAACATGACTGGCATAATAACTCTCTCATTCTGGGCAGCGTGGTTAGCAACTTTTGGCGGTACAGCAGCAGGTTACTTTTACTATCCCTGGGCATATCCTACTCAAAGTGGCCACTTTGCATTCATCGTACTGACAATCATAGAGGCAATAGGTTACATCTTTTGTGTCAAAGTCATGGAAGAAGGTTCCAACAAGAATAGTAATGGTATTGTTGCCGGTAGCATTGCCGCAGTCGCAGTAGGCACGATCTTCATATCCCTATATGTTGGTAACTAGAGGACAAAAGCCCCTTCAGATACCTCTTTTTCATTTTAATTTATAGTCAGAATTGACGATCTTCATCACACTCTAAAATTTTATATACTGACCGTTTCCTCACTTTGATATGGTCTGGTTAAGACGATGTACGCACTACTTGTTCATAGTAGTAGTTGCAGTTAATTCAACACTGTTGACAATTAATGCAGGAGACTATATCTTCTATACTGACTGGGCTTGGACTTCGTACACGGTATTCTCAATATCGCAAACGTTGATGCTTATTGTAGGTGCAACATACTACCTAACATTCACAGGCGTTCCAGGCACAGCGACGTACTACGCTCTGATTATGACAGTATACACATGGATAGCTAAAGGCGCATGGTTTGCACTTGGATATCCATATGACTTCATTGTAACTCCGATATGGTTACCATCAGCAATGCTGTTGGATCTTGTTTATTGGGCGACAAAGAAGAACAAGCACTCCTTGATACTGTTTGGCGGCGTACTAGTAGGAATGTCATTACCGTTGTTCAACATGGTAAACCTGATAACAGTGGCAGACCCACTTGAAACGGCATTCAAATATCCGAGACCGACACTGCCACCATACATGACACCGATAGAACCGCAGGTAGGCAAGTTCTATAACAGCCCAGTTGCTCTCGGTGCAGGTGCAGGCGCAGTATTGGCATGTACGTTTGCAGCTCTTGGTTGTAAACTAAACACTTGGACATACCGATGGATGGCCGCTTGGTCAAAGTGGGACTAACAAAAACCTCATCCTTTTCATTTTATTATTTTCACTTAGAGCACTCTCTAAAGTTTGATTAAAAAATATTGTACATCTTGTGGTATTTTGTTGTCTCTTTTGACAATATGCAATAATGTGATTATGACCTGTGAAGCAACAGTACGGCCAGATTCTTACCCACCCAAAACCATTTGTAAAATGGGCAGGCGGAAAGCGTCAACTAATATCAGTATTGGATGAAAACCTACCAAAGACCTTTGGCACTTATTTTGAGCCCTTCTTGGGTGGGGGTGCCCTACTCTTTCATCTGTTGACTAGGCAACACGGACAAAGATGTAGCATCTCTGATCTCAACTCGGATCTTGTGCTGTCTTATACTGCCATCCGAGACAGGCCGGGGGATCTAATCGCATCTCTTAAAATTCATGAAAAAAATTATCATAAAGACTCTAAATCCTACTATTACTCTGTAAGGCAAAGCAGTCCTAGAGGACAGATTGAGAAAGCATCCAGACTGCTCTTTCTGAATAGAACATGCTTTAATGGATTGTATCGTGTTAACAGCAAGGGAAGATTCAATGTTCCATTGGGCAGATACACAAACCCAAACATTGTAAACGAGGAGAATATTCGCTCAGTAAGTCACACGCTACGATCAAGTGAGGTGTCAATCAAATGTCGTGATTTTCAGGCGGTTCTTGCAGATGCCAAAAGAGGTGACTTTGTGTACTTTGATCCTCCATATCACCCTGTTAGTGATACTGCTAATTTTACCAGTTATACAAACAAGGACTTTACATGTGAGGATCTAAGCAGACTAGTACAACTCTGCAAAAAGCTAGATTCCAAGGGATGCAAGGTTCTCTTATCAAACTCTGATTCCAAACAGGTCTCTGAGATGTTCGCAGGCAAACCTTGGAAGACAAGTAAAATTCAGGCCAACCGTTCAATCAACTCTGACCCTAAAAAGAGAACAGGCCACCTTGAACTGCTGATTAAAAATTATTAGGAGCTTCGAACGGGATCTGAACCCGTGACCTTTACATTACCAATGTAACGCTCTACCAGGCTGAGCTATCGAAGCACACAAATCATATCTGTAGAAAATCCTTATAATTCTTGATTCTGTGTCGATTTATTCTAAACTGTTAAATTTTACTCAGATTTTCATCTCTTTGGAGGAGTAATCAAGCCTGGCCAAAGTAAGCACTAGTGTGCTTTTGGACATGCAGGACTTAAGATCAAATAATGGGTGATCCTGTCTTTCAGGAGTTCGTGGGTTCAAATCCCACCTCCTCCACTATCTAGGACTTTTAATTCCTTTAGCGTTTAGGACTTTGTAGACATCTGGCAGTGAAAAGACAAAGCCTACATGGACACAGGATTTCTCATCGCAGAGCTGGCAGAACAATTCGCCCTTTTGAATCGCAACTTCGGCAATTCTGTTTTTGATATTGTCTTTTAGAACCACACGATCATCATCAACTAAAATTTTCTCAATCTTTGGAGCATATCTTGCAAAGGTCTCGTCCTTTTGCATCCTCTCCTCTAGCATGTATGTGATATAGCCGGCAAAGCTGTTGACGCCCTTTAGTGTTAGGTCATCTTTACTAGTACTGTAAATCTCAAAAAACTTGTTGTAAACGGTGTCTGAAAGAGTGAGTGATCTGAATCCGGATTTTGGCATTATACTTTTCCTTACCGTACATTAAAGTAAACTAGTATATAACACTTTGCTATTTCTATAGGCACAGTTCTAAAATACCTTGATGAACTTTATAGAATACCCTTAACCTAAAAACAATATGGCCAAAGGATACTCTGACAAAGAACTAAGGCAAAGACTAATCTCGATTTTAGGTGATGCCGTTTCTGGAATGTCTGGAACTGAGATCTCTGATAAGATAGGAATAAGCAGAATTACAATGTCAAAATATCTCAAAGTCTTTGCAGCAGAAGGATTACTCAGACAAAAAAATATCGGAAATCTTACCCTGTGGTTTTTAGAGCCGGGACAAGAGTCATTTGACTTTCCTGATGATTATTTCAAGGTGGCCCCGCGGCATCTTGAATATCTGGTAAAAGGAGATGAGCAACAGGTCTTTTCTCTTATCAGAAACTGTCTGCATTCCGGAGGAGATGCAAACCGCCTGATACTCGAGGTAATCTTTCCATCCATCGACCATCTCCGGCAACTATATGATGATGGCAAAATAGGAACATCCGAGCAGAACCTCTTGATGACTATTATCTCAAAATCCCTACAAATCTTTAACCAAATCCCTGTTGTATCTGATCCAAAAAAGAACGTGGTCGTCATTGCATCTGATGCACAAAGTCGTCTAGACTCTGAGGCAGCTTCTGCTGTATATCACTCTGATGGCTGGAGGGTCTCTCATCTAGGGGACATGTCATCAGCAATCAACATACTATTTGACCTTGATCTTCAAAAACTGATAGGAAAGATATGGAAACAAAAACCCGGCATTCTGATAATATTGATATTTTCTAAAACTAGCGAGGGCCTAAGCTTTTTTGCAGACTCTGTTAATCCAATCAAAACAAAGTCAGGCAAACACATGAAACTTGTCCTCTGTGGAACAGTATCCAAAAAGACCAAAATTATCTCTGATCTGACATCTGAGAAAATAGAGGATATCTTACAATGGTCTCAGACCATATCTCAAAATTTAAAGTAAGGATGGGCCCGATGTGATTTGAACACACGACCTTTCGATTATCAGTCGAACGCTCCAGCCAAGCTGAGCTACGAGCCCACAAACAAACATTTAGGCTCTAGTCATTTAAGTTTAATTTTCCTTCCACTTTATAGAACATCCAATCGAAGGGTCAAAATCCTTTGTGATTTCTTTATCAGATAACATCTTTTCGATATTGAGAATCATTGTTTTTTCAGTTGCCTCATCATCAGGCTTCATGGCATTATCTATCTTTCCGTGAAAAACAAGCCGTCTTTGTGCATCAAACAAAAATGGATCCGGCGTACACGTTGCACCATACCTCCTTGCAATCTCTTGCGTCTCATCTACCAAATAATCAAATTCAAATCCTTTCTCCCCTGCCGTCTGTTTCATGGCATCAAAACTATCTTCGGGATAATCTGCAGAATCATTGCTGTTAATCCCAATGATTGCAATCTCTTTGCCGCATTTATCATACAGCTCGTTTAGTGCACTCGCCTTTGCCTTGACGTATGGACAGTGATTGCACATAAAGATAACTAGGATTCCCTTGTAACTATCATAGGAACTCAGCGAATGCATCTTGTCATCAATCCCCATCAATTCAAAGTCAGGCGCCGCATCTCCTGCTCTTAGTTTGATCTGAGATTCTAAAAGCACCATGTCGGATTGAATCGTACCTGCAAATAAAATCCTTGCCAATAAGACAACAATTAAAATCTACAAACTATTCATTTCTCATGTGGGCCGGTAGTATAGCCTGGTAGTATACCCGCCTTGCACGCGGGGGGTCACGGATTCGAATTCCGTCCGGTCCACCTATTCTATATCCAAGCCCTCCATGTCATCAAAAATCCATGATTTTTCAGTACACCATCTCTTTGGTGGGAATAGGCCTTTCTACCTATGTTCCCGGTCTGATAAAATTCTGACTACAGGGTGGATTTAAATAGTACAAGTCTCGATTTTTACGTATGGCAAATGTAGCAGATGGATGGCCAGTATGGATTCCTCTCATTGTTGGTCTCGCTCCAGGTTTAATTTACTGGTTAGCAATTACCGCAAAGAAAAAATAAAATTTGTATATATTTTTAATTTCTTTCTATGCCTCCTAGTGTAAACTGGGTTTAAGGTTGTTACCTTTCTTGTCCACTATTTGATATGTTATCTGAAATTAATCCCTTATCACTAAGGAAACATGTGATATGGGTAACTTGCTCCCTTCTGGTCTTGATGCTAGTCCCATTTACACTTGGATTCGCTCAGGAATACTATGACAATGATCCAAAACTTACTGTATCTCTAATATCTGAACCATTTGTATATCAAGACTCTGAAGGATATACTGTAGTGGTGGGAATGGTGGAGAACAACAACTCTGCGCCGGTAAGCAATATCCAAATCCAAGTTCAATTTTTTGAGGACAATAACCCCAATCCCTTGGAAATACTATCAGGGAATACCACTCTCCAAGTAATTCCAGCAAACTCAAAGTCTACATACTCTATCAGTTCTTATACACAAAACTCCAACATCGAGAGCGCATCTGTCAAAATATTGGGATTTGCTTCATCTGCAGAAAAACAACAGGGTCTGACAGTCCGTGCTGATGTGTCTTTGGATAACACGTTTAGTCTTTCAGGAGTCTTGGAAAACAGTGGAGCTCCTAGCTCCGATGTAAATGTCTACCTTGCACTTCATGATGGTTTTGACCCGCCACGAACCCTTAGAGTATTTACAATAGAACTTGGCAATATAGCTCCGTACATTAATGTGCCTTTTCCATTTGAGAACGTAATTGATTCAAGATCTGTCGGAGTATACCTGTTTGCAGAATCTGATGTCTTTAGTTCTAATTTTGCTGACATTGAGATTCCGCCCCCCCAGATACTTACAAAGCTAGTCACCATCTCTAATGTGTCAGTAGAAGACTCTGACGGAAACAAGCTACCCAAGCTAAGTGTTGGGTCTACGGTTTACATAAAGAGCAGAACCCTGATTCAGTTTGCAGCAAACCAAGACTCGAATGAGACTGCTTATTCCTACTATGTCCAGATAAAGGAATCCGGAGAATCTCCTCGTGTTGAATACCTTGAAAAGTTTGATGGGAGATTTCATGGAACCGGGCAAGAGACTCAGATCGTAGACTGGATTCCTGAAAATCCCGGGTTGTTTATCATAGAGACATTTGTCTGGGATAGAAACAACGTTCCAATTGCCAACCAAGGCCCATTTGCTCTGATACTAGTAGAATAGGCTTTCAAGCCATTCCTAGTCTGCAATGCCTTTATGCCGAAAAGTAGATTTATTTTCAAAGAATACGTCTAGTCTGTATGTCCAAATATACTCTTGTTGCAACGGGCGGAACCTTTGATATTATACATAGGGGTCATCTGACCCTGCTCTCAAATGCATTTGCCATCTCTGACAAAGTAATCATAGGAATTACAAGCGACGAGTTTGCTGCTAGAATGGGCAAGACTCTGAGAAACAACTATGCAAGACGTCTTGAAAATCTAGTGTCTGTAATCTCAAAAGAGTTTCCAGAAGGTTCCTTCAAAGTCAGCAAATTAGAAGATGATTTTGGACCTGCAGTCTTTGAGGAAAAAGTCAAGGCTCTAGTTCTCAGTGATGAGACCGGCAGCCAGGGCAACAGACTCAACGAACTGCGAGCAGACAAGAACCTTCCACCTGTTGGCATAGTCATAGTGCCCATGACCCTGGCAGAAGATGGCGCGCGAATATCTACTACTAGGATCAAAAATTCAGAAATTGATACTGATGGAAAACTACTACCAATTGACAAATAGCTTGTCGAACTTTGAGTAATTGGAATAAAACAAGATTTTCAGACTAGGCTTTATGGCAATCATGAATCACATGATAAAAAAGATTGATACTGATGTGGCCAATCTCAGACAGGGACTGCAACCTCAGAACCTGTCATACTGGTATGATAAAATCATCAAGGAGACCATCGAGATGGCACCCCCCTGGCTTGAAGACAAGATCAAGGTTTGCCAAGATCCTGTCTTGCCCATGAAATTCAATCTAGATATATCAAAGCGTGCAGTCCGATATTTTATGATTGTAGTTGATGATAATTTGGAGGCTATGCCATATTCTACAAAACTCTACTTTCTCAAAGTACAAGAGATAATGTCTGCTGAAATGGACAAATCCCTAATCTAGCATCTAGGCACAAGTCACATCTCAAAGTATCTATATCTGACTGTTATGAAATTTAGAATATGGAACTCTACAGCTCTGACAAGAGAAAGTCCCGCAAAAAAAGCACCGGTTCTCGCTCATTTAGAAATTCTCCAAATTATCGTGATTCTAGAGACACCACAACTGAGTTTACCAAAGTGACCTGCCATGACTGTGGTGCCGCGTGCAGGGTTCCGTTTGTTCCAAGAGCAAGCAGGCCTGTCTACTGCAGTGATTGCTTTAGACAGAAATCTAGACATTCTGAGGGGTCACGCAACCCTGCAGGTAACAAATCTCTTCAAAGACAGCAACGGCACTTTGCTGATGGCTCTGAAAAGTTTTATGCGACAATACAAGAAAAGCTCTTTGAAATTTTAGGTGGAAAGACATGTTCTAGCTGTGGATTCAAAGACCCACGGGCACTGCAAATCAGTTCTGTGTTTGGCACAGATGATAATTCCAATGGACGTGGTGCCAAGTATTATTCGTGGGGAAAATACATCTCATCTCCTGCACTTGCTAGAAAGGAACTCGAGGTATTATGTCTGAACTGCAAGGAGATAAGAGAGCCTAGACCAAAACCAAACGAGCCTAGACCAAAACCAAAAAAGAGCAAATATTTTCCACGATGATCATACAGCACATGTCAAAGGCATGACGAGTTAATCCACCCATCTTTTTTAAAAAAAAGGTATGTCACTAGCACTATGTTAACACTTTAATTCTAATTGTCTTGAAACTAGTTTCATGAATAGTGACTTTAAGGCATTAGGGGCATCTCTGATCATAATTGTCGGAGTTGCAGTTGTGTATTTGGCTTTATACTTTGACTAGCTCTACTGTATCTCCAACAATTTTAGTTGAGGACAGCTTGTGTTCTTTATCAATTACTGACTGGATAAAATCTGCAAAACTCTCCACCATCTCCTCATCTCTAAGCAGTACGCTGTGGGCCGATTTGTCTTTTAATGAGATGACCAACTCGTTTCTTATGACATTTAAAATTCCTGTAATGTACGTCTCTTCTCCCTCCTTTATGAATATGAGGCTAGCTAGTTTCTGAGCCTCGTATCTGTCCTCACACGTGATTCTTACACTCATTTGTTCTCAAAGAGGAATTGCTCCACCTGGCTTTTGGCTTTTTCCCTCTTCTCCTGATGAACTGCAAGAAACTTGTTAATCTTTTCAATCAGGATTGCCTTTAACTCTCCTGAAAGCAACCGCCCTGACTTGTAATCATCATATATGGTTCTTAGCTTGTCATCATCAGGCTCAAAAAATATTCGCAGATACTGATACGAGACATCAATGTCCGGGTCTCCTCCATGTATCCTGTGTTGCTCAATATCTTGCTGTCCTCCAGAGAATGCATATTTGTTTATTTTTTTCCTTACCTCCTCTGGAGAATCAGTTGTGTATATCGTACCTCTCTCATCTGATGCTGACATCTTTCCTCCGGGTCCCTCCAAACCCGGAATCATTATGTTGTGAATCAATGCAGGTTTTTGCTGCCCAATCTTTGGTGCAATGTCTCTTGTCAATCTAAAGTGAGGATCCTGGTCAACTCCAAGTGGAATTAGAACAGGCTTGTCCTCAATAAAGCACGGCGCAGACTGCAACGACGTATAAAAGATCATTCCTATGTTTGTCTCATTTGTGAATCCAAACGTTGCCTTTGTGTTGGAGAAATTAATCTTTTTTGCAACTCTGGCAGCAATAGGATATAGTGTCTGGATGTTTCGTGTGTTGATGATAATCTTTGTCTTTTCTGGATTAAATCCCAGTGCAACAAAGTCTAGCGCATTCTCATATGCAAACTTGGTTGTATCCTCCAAAGTGAGGTCTGGTTTTGAGTAAAACTTTTCGTCATCTGTAATCTGAAAATACATGTTAACATCAAACTTTTCTTGTAGCCATCTTGCAAATACCCATGGCACTAGGTGCCCGATATGGGTGTGACCTGACGGGCCCCTGCCAGTATACAAAAAGAATCCCCCGCCTCCCTCATATTTATCAAGAATTATGTTCATATCTCTGTGGGAGAAGAATATCCCCCTCCTTAGCATAAAGTGATCCTCGCCTGCAACCCTCTTGATTCTATCCCGTAGTTCTGAGGTGATCCCCTCAGTACCAAACCGCTTGATTAGCTTGTCATAGTCAATATCGCCCTTGACATGCCATGGCGTCACAACAAAGTCATCAGCCGGCATTTATCTTAGCTTGGGTTAAGGTTTAAAAAGTCTTTTTCAAATTCTTTGCTAATGTCCCAAGTTTTTCACGAGATTGAAAAAAAGATCATTGCCTCTCTCAGAGACAGCCAGAAACAGACTCCTGAATCCCTTGAGATATCCACACATCTCTCCCCTGACCAGGTCAGACGTGGGATTGAATGGTTACGATTAAAGGATCTAGCAATTGTTACTGAATCAAGATCAAGCGTTATCTCTTTGGGCAGGAACGGTATCGAATCCCTTCAAAAAGGACTGCCTGAAAGAAGACTAGTAGATCTGTTGAGGGACGGGCCAAAGAAACTATCTGTCCTGCAAAAGGAACTAGGTTCTGTCTTTGGTCCTGCAATGGGACTAGCTAGGGCAAACGATTGGATTCAAGCCTCATCTGATGCGGTCTCCATAAAGAACATGCCATCCAAGCTTTTAGGTGAGTATACACTCAAACTTGTTGGGGACAAAAAAATCCCTAGAACCCAAATCGATGCAGGTGACCTGGCAGGTCTTTTGAGGAGACCTGACTTTGTCATTGAAGATATTGTAAAGACTAGACACATCAGTCTGTCTGACTCTGCAAAGTCCATACAACTCTCAGACTCGGATGGTCAAATTGATGTAGAGTCAGACGTACCTGAGGTCTTTGTTGCAAGGACTCATCCACTAAAGGATATCATCAATGAGATTCGTGAGATATTCATCACACTGGGATTCTCTGAGATTCTTGGCAACATGACTCAGTCAAGCTTTTGGAACTTTGATGCCCTGTTTACCCCTCAGGATCATCCTGCAAGGGAACTCCAAGACACGTTTTATCTCGACAAGATAAATGCCAAAAAGACTGGTACTGCAGCACAGATTAGGGGAGTCTCTGAATCTCACAAAAAGAACTGGCATTATCTGTGGGATATTAATGAGGCAAGGAGGATGGTTCTAAGGACACATACTACGTGCATAACCATCAAACATCTAGCTGATAACAACCCTGATGAGGCACGAATATTCTCATTGGGACGTGTATTTCGCAACGAAAAGCAAAGCTACAAGCACCTAGCAGAGTTCACCCAAGTCGAGGGGGTCATTGTCGGCAAAGATACTTCGCTGAGAAACCTGATGGGGATTCAGCGAGAGTTTTACAGACGAATCGGCATAACTAAAATAAAGTTCTGGCCGACATTCTTTCCCTACACGGAACCATCACTTCAAACCATGGTGTATAATGATAAACTAGGCAAATGGATTGAGCTGTTTGGAATGGGGATCTTTAGGCCAGAGGTGACAAAACCTCTGGGAATTACTAGGCCTGTCTTGGCTTGGGGTGGTGGTATTGAGAGAATTGCAATGCTTAGATATGGCATGAATGATGTCAGAGAGTTTTATGATAATAATCTGAGCTGGCTGAGAGGTACAAAATGCCAGTAGTTGAGATCTCTTTGCTGCGTCTTCAGAGACTAGTGGGTGGGGTGACAAAAAAACAGATATCTGACTCGTTGCCCTTTCTTGGACTAGACATCGAGTCTCAAAACGGGGATCTAGTCCGAATCGAGTACAGTCCTAACAGGCCTGACTATTCTACGGACTTTGGAATCGCACTTGGACTGCAAGGACTGCTTGGTACAAAGACTGGAGCACTAAGACTATGTGTGAGAAAATCTACAAGATATTCAATCTCTGCAAAGTCCGGTGTATCAGGAATCAGGCCGTTTGTGAGCGGAATCGTTGCAAAGAATGGCAGGATTGATGAGAAGACAATCCAGCAGCTAATTGCCATGCAGGAGGATCTTCATTTTGGAATGGGCAGAAAAAGAACAAAGTCATCAATTGGGATACATGATTTAGACAAGATCTCATTTCCTTTAATCTATACTACTACCAACAGGGATCACAAATTTACCCCACTGCACCATACTAACGAGATGAGCATATCTGAGATACTCTCAGAGACTGATGTGGGTCAAGACTATGGCCCCCTGCTTGGTCAATCATCTCAGGTGCCCATAATACTTGATGATAATGCTAGTACGGTATCTCTTCCACCAATCATCAACGCCGCAGTTACGACAGTTACCACCAAAACAAAAAACCTCTTCGTTGAGGTAACTGGAATAAACAAAAAAGATACCCAGGACATGCTTGCAGTGGTGGCAACTATTCTGCAGAGCGCGGGGTTTGCACTCGAGTCAGTCAGAATACATGGCGCAAAAAACTCATCACCACGACTCGATACAAGAAACATTGCTGTTAGCAGCATGCTGATTAACCAGACCCTTGGCCTGAACCTTGGCGTCTCCAAAATTATCTCATCTCTGAGGCGAGCTAGACTGGACGCATCATCTAGGGGGCAAAAGATTGTCTGCACAATTCCTGCGTACAGACTTGATATCTTTGGATCCATGGACATAGTAGAAGAAGTTGCCTTGGGGTATGGTATATGGAACATTAGCCCAGAACTGTCCCCATCTCAAACTATGGGGGAGGCAAATCCCGTATCGCAAAAGCTGCGCTCACTTGACAAGGTAATGACCGGACTGGGATTCTTAGAGGCCCTCAACTCTAGTCTGACAAGCAAGCGCATATTGTATGAGATGACTCGGCGTGATCCAAAAAACCATATCTCTGTACTAGACTCAAAGAGCCAGGAACATACCGTCCTGCGGGACTCGATACTTGCAGGACTGCTAGAGAACCTCTCAAGAAATATTCACGAGTCCTATCCCCAAAGACTGTTTGAAACAGGGACTGTCTTTGAGGCAGACGGCATGGTACATGAGCAAATTAACTTTGCTGGAATCAGTGCTCACAAGGATGCCAATTTTACTGAAATAAAATCAGTACTCCAGTCTGCACTGAAAATCGGATTTGGAATCAACATAACTACAAAGACTGGCACTAGTCCTATATTTGAGCGAGGGCACTGCGCATCAATCAGGCTAGATGATGCTCTGATTGGAACCATTGGCAAGATTGACTCGGAAATTATTGCAAACTACAAGATTCGTGTTCCTGTGGTGGGGTTTGAGATGTCCCTGTCTGAATCCCTTCTTGGCCTTAATGGTTTTTAGTAGGTAGTCCTTGTGGGTAATTGCCCAAGAGCAAGCATGCAGACGGATTAGGATGAGTCGATCGTAATGATACCAGTGATTTCTAATTCACCCAGGTGTGCTACATTATGGGCAGCCCCGGCCTCAGAACGCAAGGAGGCGTATGGCTATGTACCAATGATCTTGTGCGAGTCAGAGCCGGGGAACATCTTTAAACTTGGATGTATGTGACAATGAAATGACAAACTACTGGCTGGCAAAACAGGAACCTAGCGGTCCGCGTGGATACAGTTTTGACAAGTTACAAAGAGAAAAAACAACTGTATGGGACGGAGTTCATAACAATCTTGCATTAAAGCACATGCGGGAGATGAATCCCGGCGATCTTGTCTTGTTTTATCATACAGGTGATCAAAGACAGGCAGTTGGGATAATGCAGGTTACCTCAAAACCATACCCAAACCCCAAGGAAGATTCCAAACGTTTTGTTGTCGTGGACGTCAAATACAAAAAACCACTCAAGCGCCCGGTGACCCTTGATGAGATGAAAACCAAAGCAAGGTTTAGAGACTGGGAGATGATACGAATCTCCAGACTCTCTGTAATGCCTGTGCCAAAACCAATCTGGGATGCCATCTTGCAAATGTCTGAGGACTGACTATGGATTTGTAAACTAGAGAATTTTTTTTCAGATATACTATCTACAGATACAGATCTCTGAATTTGTAGGATTTAGAGTATCCTGAACGTATCGTTTTAGTTCTCCATAACTTTGTAGAATCTGACACCACAAGCTTAAAATCCTCTCTGTGCAAGAAGCGATCAGTTTGGGTAAGAGACCACTAGTTAGAAGGCGGGGCCGTGGAGGCAATCAGTTCAGATCCACATCTACTGGAAAGGTAGGCGTCAAGGCCAACTATCCGCGCTTTCCGCTAGCAGAACAACACGATGGTGATGTAATAGACCTAGTCCACGAGCGCGGCAGGGAAGCTCCTCTAGCCAAGGTCAGATTTGAGGACGGTTCTATCTCGTTTGTACCGGCAGTCCTTGGAACCACGGTAGGTACCACACTACAATTTGGATTAAAATCAAAGATTGAGAAAGGAAATGTCATCAGCGTTCAGAACATTCCTGATGGCACCATTATATGCAACATTGAAAAACACTTTGGAGACGGCGGTGCCATCGTAAAGTCTGCAGGTACTGATGCAACTGTCTTCTCTCACGGCGATGATGGTGTGACAGTCAAGCTGCCATCTGGAAAATTTACCACCCTTAATCCCAAAAACAGGGCCATGATAGGCACTCTTGCAGGAGGTGGAGCTAGTGAACGACACTTTATGAGTGCAGGCAACAAGTGGCGCAGCTTTAGAGCCAAAGGCAAGAAATATCCAACAGTCCGAGGTGTTGCCCAAGCTGCATACGTGCACCCACACGGTGGCGGTCGTCATCAGCATGTCGGACAGAGCTCAACTGTCTCAAGAAATGCTCCTCCTGGAGCCAAGGTGGGAAGCATTGCTGCAAGAAAGACCGGCAGAGCAAGAATAAAAGAGCGAAGATAGCTTTTCATATCATACCATGACAAACCGACGCGTCAGACTATGTGTAACTGGCAAGGTGCAAGGCGTATTTTTTCGACAGACACTCAAGGCGATGGCAAAGAAGAGTAATGTCTCTGGCTGGGTGAGAAATCTTGATGACGGCAGAGTAGAGACAGTCCTAGAAGGAAAAGAGGAGAATGTCGATTCAGTTGTCTTGTGGATTCGTGGCGGTCCTGCCAATGCAAGAGTCAAGAACGTTGAGATACGAGATGAAATGTTTGATTCTGAATTCTCAAAGTTTGATGTGCTATACTAGGTATGGGCTTTGTGACGTGCAAAATTTTCTGATCACAGAATTATAAAGTTTAATGGTAGCAGATCTGCCGGTTCCAGTCTAGGCAAATAACCCCATTTCAAGGCGTACAAGATCCGCCACGTTGACGAGGAAGCGTGGATGCTCCACCTTAGGATTGCTCCCTCCCGGACCTCATCCCTTTCGGCGGTTCGGTCTTGGAAGTTATCCCTTCGGATATTTCCAGTCCTGCAACCACCCGCCTCGGCGTGATTTCATTTCCGCACACCAAGCGGGAGTTACCCATCTAGAGATTTACCCAACAGTTACTGATCTCTGCATATAGCCGGTTTCAGAATAGGGCACGGCTGGCACCCTGATCCTACCTACTACCGTAATCTTCTACAATGACATGTTATATTTGCATTAGGTTTGGTTCCCTTTTAGTCCTGATATCACGCTACACACAGAACACACACTACTAGTACACTCGTTTCCACATCTCTTGCATCTTGTCTTTTGTTTTATGCTAGAACTCTTTACTGCCTGTGATACCCTGAGGACTGACTGGTACAGGCTGTTTTTGACTCCGCTGTGCCGGCCTTCTAATGAATTTAAAAACTCCCTTATCTCTGTTCTTATCCCCTCGTTCATGTGCGGACACGGTTCTGACTGAAACGGTATGTCATTTATGAATGCATAATAGACTAGCTCAGACTCGTAAATCTCACAGAACGGTTTTATCCTTCTCAGTGTTCCTGTAGTGTCCGGGCTCATCCAACCAATCTTGGCGGTATCTCCTGAAAGCATGTTTATGAGAAACGTCTGCAGTACATCATCAAGGTTGTGTCCTGTTGCTATCACGTCTGCGCCGATATCTCTTGCGGCATGATCAATTGCCCGTCTCCTCAGTGTTCCACATATTGAGCATGATGAGGTTTTATTCTCCCTCAAGTCTAATGCCTCATCAAGTGTCATCTCAAAGAGATCTTTGTAAGAGTAGACGCCGTGTTCCACACCAAGCTTGGAGCAAAACTCTTCTACAATTCCTAGCGCCTCGTCTCTATATCCAGGGATGCCTTCATCTATGGTGACTGCCTTTATTCTAAAACTGTGAACTGATGCCATCTCGTCTATGACCTTTAGTAATGCAAGCGAGTCCTTTCCACCAGACACTGCAACTGCCACTAGCTCGTTGCGTTTGATCATGTTGTATCTTGAGATGGTCTTTGCAGTCTTTCTTGCAATGGACTTTGAGAAACACTGCAAGCAGAGCTTCTCACCAGAGTATCTCCTTGTATATGCTACTATATTTTCACATCTGTCACATGTCATTATATCTCAGCTTGGATACACAATCATTAATGATTCTTTACAATTTATCATCAACAGTTTTATCACATGCTCCTAGTTACAGTTAGGGATTAGAATGAAGACATGCAATCTCTGCAGACAGTCCTTTGATGATACAGGATTACTGTGGCCTGTACAAAAACAAAGACACGAGCAGCACCACGCTCGAAAGACATTATCTGCCAATCAGATCATAGGCGATGTGATATGGGAGTGATAGCTGACCTAATTCTTTCTAGCATAACATCACAAAATGGTGTTTGTAGAACTAATGGAAAGATATTTAACTACATTTAACTACATATTGCTACATGCCGGACTCGAATAGGCGGAATCTCTCCATACTTAATCAGACATATGAAAAGTTGAATGCAAAATACGAGCAAGAAAAAATACAAAATCACACAGAGATCAGTTTTGTCAAATGGGTCAGCGAGAAACTGTTACTGACAATAGAGCAGGAGGATTATATCACACGGTTTTATGCCCCATATTTGTATACAGAGGCAATACATGACAACCATGTAATTTTGCGTGATGAAAAACTCGGCAAGCTCGTCGAGGTCAGATTTCAAGGCAAGGAGATGACATGCAGCGAGGATGATGAGTGCTGCTCACACATTCATTTTGTTTTTGCATTGCCTGAACTAATAGGGTTCTTTAATAGACACAGGTTTCTAAAAAAACCAAAGGACAGTTGAGCGATAGTACACATCGTTTTTTATCAACAAAATATTTGCGGTGCGCTTGGAATTAGGACAAACTAATTTCCGTACAGCACACAAACATTCATGGTAACTGATAAATGTATATGCATTAATCCAATAAACACTTTGGAATTTGATTTTCTAACACAAAACTCGATAATTTATGTTCTGATAGCCTGGGTAATTATTGTAATAACTGCCAAGGCCTTAAAGTTTGAAAAGTATGGTTTTGAGATAAAGGCATACAGTCTCGTATACAAAAACACGGGGGTAAATTCCGTTCTCATAAAGATACTAGGCAGGACAAAGCGAGGTATCAAAGTCTTTGCTGATACAAGTGTCATTGCAGGCTTTGTCATGATGAGCTTTGCGTTCTGGTTCTTGCTAAACAATGTTTCAAACTTTTTTGTAGCCGAGTCCGAGTTTGCAGAACTGACCGTACTAATTCCAGGGGTGACACTGACATCTGCATCATCAATTACATACTTTTTACTCTCCATTCCTATAGTATTGATAATTCATGAGGGGGCACACGGACTAGTAGCTGCCCTTGAGAAGATAAAGATCAAGACAGGCGGGTTTGCGATATTTATTGCAATGTTTGCAGGATTTGTAGAGCCTGATGACGAGGAGTTTGAAAAGGCCAAAAAGATTTCCAAATTAAGAGTGATTGGGGCAGGCGCCACATCAAACGTATTGTTTGCCTTTGTGCTAGGCGCCATACTGCTAACCAATCCATTCTTTGCCATAGTGTTGCCTGAACCTATACAGAATGTATTTTACGAGTCACCTGACGGGGTCTTGATACTCTCAGTCATGGATGACTTTGGGGCCCAGCAGTCAGGACTGCTTGCAAACGATGTCATTACATCAATTAATGACATACGGATAACTAATCCCACAGATTTTCCCAGCTTGAGTCCGGGAGATACTGCAAGTGTCTCTGTGATGAGGGATGGTCAGATACTGGACTTTGGTGTAGTGATAATGCCTTCACCTGACGATCCACAGATAGGGCTAATTGGAATCATGCGGGATAATTCATCCACATACAAACCCGTAATGAATTTCATCGAGTGGAATGATCCCAACGTTTCAATATTTCTGTTGTGGCTTTGGATGATCTCGTTTTTCATAGGAATAATCAACATGCTTCCTCTACCGATTCTAGATGGGGGGAAATTTATCCATACAATTATCGATAAACAAGTTTCAGACAAGTCAGTAAATGCCATAATGTGGGGAGTATATGCATTTACCTTTGTACTGTTTGCACTCAACATTGCCTTGTCATATATCAAGTCTGGATGGTTTACAATATAGCATATTTATCAAAATTGGTTATCGTGTTTTCTGATTTTTTTTATAAAACCATTCAAAATTAAGGCGTGTGATTTACGCACCAACTATCATATCTAGAGGCATTATGAGACAGAATTTCTCCAAGAATTAAATACATTAAAGTCAAAACTAGAAACATGGGAGTCAGGATAGATGGCAAAATCATTGCCCAATCAGTCAAAGATATGGTCAAAGACATGGTCAAAAAGACAGTAGAGAAACAAGGGATTACCCCCTGTCTTGCTACCATACTGATAGGAGATGATCCGGCATCTGCTACATATGTAAAAAACAAGCACAAGGCGTGCAAAGATGTAGGCATCATAACTCGGGATCATAATCTAAATGCAGATGTCTTGCAGTCAGAACTATTTAGAATCATTGACGAGTTAAATGCCGACACGGCTGTTCATGGCATCCTAGTACAGCTCCCCCTGCCGCCACACCTTGATGAATTTGCCACAACATCTCGCATATCTCCTCTAAAGGACGTAGACGGACTGACCCCACATAATGCAGGACTGCTTGCAATGGGGAGGGCTACTCTGATAGCATGCACACCGCTTGGAGTAATGGAGATCTTTGACTATCACGGAATTGCCCTTGAGGGAAGAAACGTTGTACTGATTAACAGAAGCAATCTAGTAGGTAAACCACTTTATCATTTACTGCTAGCAAGAAACGCAACTGTCATTACATGTCACTCTAAAACCAGGAACTTGACTGAGCTGTGCCAGGTAGCAGACATTATAATTACTGCAGTAGGAGACAGAGACAGATTTACACTGAGACCAGAGATGATAAAACAAGGCGCAACAGTAATTGATATTGCAATATCACGATTTCATGGCAGACTAGTAGGGGACTCTGACTTTGATGAGATTATCCACAAAGTGTCTTTTGCAACACCCGTGCCCGGAGGGGTTGGACCGATGACTGTTGCAATGCTGTTAAAAAATACCATAACTGCATTAGGTGGACAAACTGACAAATCCTGAAAAAAAATCCCTTAGGGCCCTTCTCTTGGCGAGAAGGGACAATACGTCATCTGATCTTATGGGCATTGCAGGCAATAAAATTCAAGAGAGGCTCAAAGGAATTCAAGCGTTTTATCATGCTAGAACTATAGGAGTATACTATCCTATAGGAAGCGAGATACCGACACAGGACATAATCTGGGATCTGTTGCGCTTGGGACGGGATGTGTTTTTGCCCCGAGTTGTAGGAGACAAGATAGAGTTTTGTCAGATTCAGGGGTTCTCAAGTCTTGAGATTGGCAGTTTTGATATAATGGAGCCCAAAAAATCTTGTCCTGTAAATAATGACCTGGATGTGATTTTGGTTCCTGCAGTAGCAGTCTCGCCTTCTGGGGCGAGGCTTGGCTATGGCCACGGGTTCTATGACAGATTTCTTGCAGAAAACAAGACTGTATCTATTGTCCTAACTCTGGAAAAACAGATCATTAAAAATATTCCAAACTCCGATCACGACATCTTAATTGACTGGATTGTAACTGAAGATAATACCTGCATGGTCAAGACACGCTAAATTATATTTTGCAGAACCGCGGTCTTGGTATTCAAGCTTGTTAGCAGACTCTGAAATGTATGTCTTGGTTCAAAGCTCTTTAGAATTGTATATTCGTACAGATACTCATATCAACAAAGACGGCAATACTCAAAATACACTAGACTCGGCGTCCTCTCTTTCCACCCTTTTTTCTAGTGGTGTCATGTGGGATGGGAGTTACATCATCAATCCTCCCAATCTTGAATCCTCCTCGTGCTAGCGCTCTGATTGCTGCCTGGGCTCCGGGGCCTGGCACTCTAGAGCCAACACCACCTACTGCTCGAACACGGATGTGGAATCCGGTAAATCCCTTGGTTCTTGTAGCCTCTACTACTGCATTTGCAGCCTTCATTGCAGCAAACGGTGATGACTCGTATCTGTCTGCATTGACATGAATTCCACCGGAACTAATTGAGACTGTCTCCCCACCTGTAAGGTCTGTCATGTGAATTATCGTGTTGTTATAGCTGCTGTAAATGTGGGCAATTCCCCACTTTTCTGGCTCTTCCTTCTTTGCCTCTGTCTGGACAATTACCCTGCTTTCTGTCTTGACAACTGCCTTGCTTTCAGTCTCTGCATCTTGCTTGACTATGGGCTCGGTCTTGACAACTGCCTTGCTTTCAGTCTCTGCATCTTGCTTGACTATGGGCTCGGTCTTGACTTTTGACAACATTTACTCAGATCCTCAAGGGGTTTAAAATACATTGACTTTGTGCGACAATGATTTTCCATTCTAAATAATGAGATAATTTTATCTAGACCAATTCTTCAAGTGAATCAGATCTAGAACACATGTAAACCCGTCTGAGAAATACATTGAATATTCATAAATTTTAAAAGATTCTAGTCAAGTTCTGAGGCAATCAAAAACAAAGTCTTTCTATCAGATAACTTGGATCAGGATTTACACCTAGCTTTACCATAACATGTGTTCAAATCTCTGAAGAGGCCATGACTCGAACCAATTACCGGTGTACACAGAAACTTAGGATATGTTCAGGTCTCCCCTGATCTCATCTACTCCCCTGATTCCGTAAATGTCTCTTACCTGTTGAATTCTAATCGACTCTTTTAGCATGTCCCTGCCTATTGCGTTTGTAAGAACAGAGTACACCTCACTGAATCTTACCTCCCACCTGTCTGCACAATCCAAGATCTTACTTACCGCCCACTGTCTTACCTCATGAGGCAGAGGAATCTTTTCACCAGACTCTATTGAGATTCTATCAAACAAGTTGACTATGTCGGCTGTCTGTGATGCCATCTTTTCAATCTCCTTTACTGTTCCATACTTTGACTCTGCATTCATTCTAATCTTTGACTGGTACTCTGAGAGTTTCAGCAGAGCCATCATCTCATTTGATGAATCACTCGATGACTTTGTTGCTACATCTCTGACTGACTGTAGTTCCTCAAAGAGTTTCTGGGATTCTTTATGAAACTCTGCTGCAGACTCGTCTTGTCTTTTTAGCGTATCGGATACCGTGAATAACTTTTGCTCAATATTGTCTGTCTTTTCAAGCAGGTTCTGTCTAAAGTCACCAAAGTCTTTCTGGACTGATTTTAGTCCTTCTCCTACAAATGCCGTCGAGTCTGCCCTCTGTGCAAGAGTGCGGATCTCAGTTTCTATGTTGTCAATCTTGCCTTCTAGGTTCTTGATGGATTCCTGGCTAAGATTACCTACAGCCCCTGCCTTTGATGCTATGCCATCAAACTGTTGCTTTAGCCCATCGATTATTCCCCCTAGCGAGTCAATCTTTGATGCCTTTGTTGATATAGAGTCGATGGTTATCTTGATTGCATCTAGTTCTGCCTTGAGACTCTGTGTAGATGATACACCCTCAGAAATTCTTCCAAGTTCTTCTTTGAGGCTTTGGATTATCTGAGAACTAGTCTCTGTCTTGTCAGTCTTTTTTGAAATCTCCTCAACGATGCTCTTTAGCTCCTCCATCTCAGAACCAATCTCTAAAAGCGAATCTGTCTTTCCTGAAACCTTTCTTAGACTGTCCCTTACCTCGTCAACTCTCTGGGCAATCTTTATGATCATCTGAGAATTATTCTTGATTGAATTTATGCTGTCTTTTATCTGGGCCTGTTCCTTGTAATTTGATGTCTTTTGTAGTTCTGAGATTCTACTGATCTCTTTTTCTAGTTTGGCCGTCTGGGCATTAATTTTGCCGACAAGGGATGGCTGTCCTCTTACTCGGTTTAATTCTATGTACAGTCTTTGGGTGTCATCTTCTATACGGTTTATCTGTCTTGACTGTTTCTGAATATTATCAAGTGTTGATGTTAATGTATCAATCATGCCCTTCATTGAGACTAGGACCTTTTGATTCTCACCAAAGATCTTTGACATGGCCTTGATCTCTTTTTGCAGTGCCTTGTTAGAGTCCGAGACCTGTGCTACCTTTTTTAGTAATGCTGAAGGTGTTGGCTCTCTCTTTGTCTTTTTGGCAGGAGCCTTCTTTGCGGCCATATAGGTTTGATTAAGAAATTATAGATAAAAAAGTTGGGTATAAAATAAAAAAATGTAAAGAGTTACTTGTTTACAACTCTTGGCTCGTGTAAAAGTTCATGAAACGTCTTTTCTACCAAGCCGTTTGCAGTCTCTATGAATCCCTCTGTGCAGTATTCACAATGAATCATGCAGTACGGTCATGTACCGTACTATTAATAGCCAGGTAATTACAAAGTAACCAGTCACACAGTCCAGTATCCCTTGGTGGGAGGGGTGCATATCCCCACATCTGATATTTCAGTTGACCCGCCCATCACACTGCACAATGACATCTAATACGGGAGGCCTGCTAGGGGTGTAGGGGATTAAAGGAGCCTGTATAATCATTTTTAAACAAATTTACTAACTTGTTATCATGCAAGACCTTCTACTTCAGATAGACTCTGGGCTTCATCGTTCCTTAAACCACACTGTAACTAATCTAATTGAACAGATTACTCCGGAATTGCCTCACACCAGTTTTGTAACTGACCTGGCATTCATTATGATCATTGGTGCTGTTGTAACTCTGGCATTCTTTAAGATCAAACAGCCACTGATTATCGGCTATCTCTTTGCAGGAATGCTCATTGGGCCGCTCTCACCGTTCTGGTCTTGGGTATTGCCTGACAGCGCATCACAAGTAGATGCCATGGACGGAGTCGGGATACTCTCTGATATCTCTGCGTTGAATTTATTTGCAGAGATTGGCGTTATCTTGCTCTTGTTTGTAATTGGAATAGAGTTTCCGTATGCCAAAATAAAGAGTATTGGACGTGTGGCCATTGGTGTTGGCACCATTGGACTGTTCTCTACCCTTGGAGTATTATTCTACACTGCAACTGCACTTGGATTGGAGTTTATGGATGCCTTGTTTATTGCAGCGGCACTGTCAGTATCTAGTACTGCAATAATTGTAAAGCTGTTAGAAGATATGGGCAAGATCAAAAAAGAGTCATCCATCATGATCCTTGGAATCCTGATTGTAGAGGATGTTATTGCAGTCATCTTGATCTCCTCATTGCAGTCCATTGCGCTAGTTGGAACAGTATCCATCGAATCAATAATTGTAGTTGTCGTGGTTGCAACTGCCATGATTGCAGGAACGTTTACTGTAGGAACCCGTGTTATTCCACCACTGATTGACAGGGTTGCGGCCGCCGAACACCGTGAGATCCTGCTTCTTAGCGTTCTAGGTGTCTGTTTTGGCTATGCGTTGTTTGCAAATATTGCGGGACTGTCAGTTGCAATAGGGGCATTCCTGGCAGGCGTTCTTGTCGCCGAATCAAAGTCTGCAGAGGTGGCAAAGCTGCTTTCTAGTCCTATAAAGGACATGTTTGTGGCAATCTTCTTTATCTCCGTTGGAGCCCTGATGGATATCTCGCATCTTGAAAACTATATCTTTTTGGCCATTGCACTGATTGCAGTTGCCATTGGCATGAAATTTGGAGGCAACATGCTTGGGAATTTAATATTTAGACAAAAGCGTAGCAAATCACTCCGTTCTGCCTTTACTCTGGCTGCTCCTAGAGGCGAGTTCTCTATTGTAATTATCAAGGTAGGAGTAGATATTGGTGCAGTCAGCGCATTTTTGTTTCCTCTAGTTGGTATCATTGCTATTATTACTGCATTTATCTCCCCATTTTTGATAAAGGCAAGTGACAGGATAACACCTGCACTCGAGGAGGAAGATGTCTGATGAGCTAGGAAAATTCTTGGAGCAGGTGCATCCGGGAATTACCACCTTTGATTTTGATGGACAGGAGACTCCATGTATAGAGATGGAGGCAAGAAGATACGATGAGATACTGTCCAGAGTTGCCGGAGTACCGC
The DNA here is from genome assembly GCA_002506665.1 of Nitrosopumilus sp. UBA526. Lineage (GTDB taxonomy): Archaea > Thermoproteota > Nitrososphaeria > Nitrososphaerales > Nitrosopumilaceae > Nitrosopumilus. The sequence goes on from DAXZ01000085.1 coordinate 41,898, forward strand.
TGTCAATTAATACAGACTTGAATATTCTGCAAGACGGATTAGGCAATGTCTTCGTTGAGGTGGTTTTGACTTTCTCAACAGGCAATATCGTAGAAAAGTTTCTTGTAAATGCTAGTACCCATACTGCATTCTTTGAATCCCTTGCAAAAACTAGCATGCTTGCGCTGTCCTCCCAAAAATCCCACTATGGCCAAGACAACGTGTTTATGATTCAGCTGCCACGTCCTGAAAAAGCCCTAGATGCACTTGAGATGATAAAGAATGCACTGATTCCAAAAGATGGTGCAGTTACCGGGATTTGAACCCGGGTCACGTACTTGGCAAGCACGAGTACTAACCAGACTGTACTATAACTGCAACATCCCTAAAGGGCAAATTTGGATATTAAACTGTTTTTTAAATTACATATATTTACGCTACGGATGGCGTCTAGCTGATCCTGACTCCGTTACATTCTAGCCACTTCTTTGACTCTTTGTATTTGGGCATATGTTTTGCAACTAGGTTCCAAAAGTGATGTGAATGCTCCTTGACCTTGAGATGGCACAATTCATGAAAGATTGCATATCTGATGACATCTTCTGAAGCCTTCATCAAATTGCAATTGAGGTTGATCTCGCCGGTAATGGTAGAGCTTCCCCATCTCTCCTTGAGTTGTTTTACGTTTGTCTTGGTGGGATGTACACCAACCTCTCTTGCCAACTTTTTAACCATCTTTGGAAATAGTACGTCTGCTCTCTTTTGAAGATATGTCTGATACTGCGTCTTAATCTGCTTGATTTTGTATCTCTTTTGAGGTATGTGAAATTCTATTGTATTTCCAACTAGACGTGTTTTCTCAGCGCTCTTGGGAATGATCTGGATTTTGTAATTTTTCCCTCGAACTAAGAGAATTGACTTTGTAGATAAGCTAGGATTTTTTTGCTTTGCAAAATCTAGCTGTTTTTTGAATATCCACTGAACTCTTTGTTGCATGATTCTCTCTACTTCTACTATAGTTTTTGTCTGAGGTGTTCTTATTGTTACTCCGTCTGGCGTGACTGTAATCTGTGATGTCTTTCTGCGTTTACTTTTAATCAGGCTGTACTGGATTATGGAATCTCCGTATTTTATTCTCTTTATCATAAGTTGTCCCTGTTGAATAGTTCACGAATCTTTTCTGATAGTTTTGGGATATCATCTCCTGGTATTTTAAATGACTCTAGAACATAATATGTTATCTTTTGCATCTTTCGTTTGACACTTTCTTTTCTGTCCCATTCAATAATTTCTGTTTCTGGAAGTAGTTCTTTTGATAGTGCCTTTGTAATTTTAACTGAAATTTCTTTATCTGCCATGTATTTTTGAATCACTCCATACATTGCTAATTCAATCTTTCGGCCAAACCCTTTTCCCCTCATTTCATCTTCTATGGCTAGAGCTTTTTCATAAATTTCCTGACTCTCTTTCTCCCACTTGGGATCAAAGTAATCTGCGTTATCTTTTCTTCTCTTCTTCTCTTCTGAAATTAATCGTCGTAGTCTCTGCCATAATTCTTCATAGTATGTGGGGTCGTGTGGTAGGTTTTCTTTTATGATCTGCATTGCCTTGTTTTTAATCAATGCGGTTCTTGCCCGTGGAGATTTGAATTTTAAGACATATGCTAGGAAATTCTGATATGTTATGTTCATTGGTTTTACCAGCTCTGATACTCCTGTGGCCATTATCGCATCATCGATTATTTTCTGAATTATTGCGGCATATTTTCTAGTTGAGACCTTGTGATCTCCATACGCGTTTTGTAGCAGATGTGTTATCTTGCACAAATCTCTGAAATCTTGAATGTACTGGATTGATTCTTTTTTGTACATCAGGGAATTTAGTACTTTTGAGAATTTTTTGAAATCCGTCTCAAATATCTCCCTCCTGTCAACTCGTTCAAATCTTTCTATGATCTGCTCTAGGTTGTTTTTATCATATCCTCTGGTGTGGTTCATTGCATCAGCGTGATATGCTTCTAAAATGGCTAACTGACCTTCATCAGACTCCAAGGCACCCCTTATATCATTTGTATTAAATATCTCCAATGCTTCTTTTATTTTTCTAGTTACACCGTAATAATCCACAATCAATCCTTCAGTCTTCCATTCATCATATGGACGATTGACTCTGGCTATTGCCTGAAGTAAGGCATGTTCTTTAAGTGACCTGTCAAGATATAATACACTGACTATTGGTGCATCAAAACCTACCAGTAACATGTCAACTACAATCAGAATTTTAGTCTCACTGTCTGGATTCTTAAATGAATTTTCTACCTCTCTTTTTTCTGAAGTAGTCAGATAGAATTCATCCCAACTAGATCCATCTTTCCCTGTCTCTCCAATCTTTTGATGCATGATGATTTTTGATGATGGGGCACCAAGACTGTCAAGCTCCTTCTTGTATAGTACTGCAGATTCCCTTGAGGAGGCAACAATCATCGCTTTGTAACCATTGTCAAGAATGTTCTTTGTATAATGATCTACAATGTCTGATGCAATCTTTTTGATTCGTTGTGGTGCCTCTACAATTCCTGTCTTTGTGACATATTCTCGTTTTAACTTTTCCTTTAGTTCTGGTGTCATGTTTGGTTCTGATTCTATACTCTTATCAAACAAAGCATCAATTGATTCATCACCTTCTATAGCAAGATCTGCTAATCTGCTAACATACTTTATTGGAATTGTAGCACCATCGGCCTTTGACTCTTCAAATCCATATGTATCAGCTAGTTCTCCAAATACCTTAAATGTTGACTTGTCCTCTCTATCAATTGGAGTTCCGGTAAATCCAAAGTATATGCCATTTGGCATTGCCTCATCCATCTTACCTGCCCATCTTCCATATTGGGAACGGTGTGCCTCATCTACTAGAACTATGACTTTCTCATCAGTGGTTTCGGTAATCTCCTCGAACTTTTGAATCGTAGTCATCAGTATTTTCCCCTTTGGTGATCTTACAAAGTCTGCTAGATCAATTGATCTATTTGCCTTGATTGGATCAGGGAATCCTGCTTGGACAAATGCCATGTGAATCTGTGAGTCTAGCTGTCGCCTATCTGTTACTATGACTATGGGTAAATTTCTATATTCTACTGCCTGTCTTGCAACCCACTGCATTGTAAATGACTTTCCAGAACCCTGAGTATGCCATATTACTCCGCCATGTTTATCTTTTGCAGTCTTTATTGCTTCCATACATTTTCTAGCTGCTCTGTATTGTTGGTGTTTTGCAATAATCTTGACTCGTTTGTTGTTTGTGGTCTGATATATTACATAGTTTTTTAACAAATCTAAGAGATGTCTGCGATTCAACATTCCTGCAATCAATATTCCTTGCTCTCTGTTTTTCCCAAACTCTTTCTCTACTTTTTCCTCAAGATATTCCGGTTTCAATGGATATATACTTGACCATCGACTGTTTTGAAAATGATTTACATCTGAAGAGATAGTTCCATGCCTTGCCTGTATTCCACAGGTTGCAACAAGTATGTGATTATAAAACATCAGTCTTTCATATCCGTTTCCAGTGGAACGATATTTTCTAAAATTTTCTATCTCTACTGCCTCCTCCAACCAATTTTTTTTAAATGGAGATTTACACTCTATTATGACTAGAGGTATGCCATTTACAAATAAAACAATATCTGGAATTATCATGTTCTTAAATCCTTGCAACTCAAATTGATTGGTCACCACAAAATCATTATTGTCTATATCCTCAAAGTCAAATAATCTTACAGTCTTGTTGGATGATCCTGTTTTATCGGGCTGGTCTACTGTGATTGGTTCTAGTCCTCCGGTTTGTGATAGTCCTATCATCTTTGCTCTGATCTTTTCATTTGTATCCATTGTATCAAAACTAAATGGGAATGATTCCTCTTTGATTTGACTTAGTGCATCAGTAACTCCGGCTGAATCTAGTTCTGGGTTTATTCTCTGGATTGCTTCCTTCAGTCTGCCATAAAGCAGGACTTGGGTGGTTCTTTCTCTTTCCTTGTTGAGATCTGTTTTTGACTTGTATTGGTACCCAATTCTCGTTAACTGTTCTAATGCAGGAAGTTCTGAGTGTTCTGCCTCTGCTCCTTTTCCTATAACAAATTTCAACACAATTATGTGTGATTTTTAGGTTTTTAAAGAATGTGTTAAATATGTGATAATACAATCAGCAAAAATCATAATATAACAAAACCTTAGACATAAAACATAGTTTGGGAGGAATTAACAGATGGATGTAAAAACGACAAGACCAAAAAAGGGATACAAGATTGTAAAAGGATTGTTTGGTAAAACGATTGAGATTCCAGAAGAGTGGGAAATTACAGATTTATCAAACATTTGTAATATACGGGAATCAAATAAAACAGAAGCAGATTTGTATGTTGGTTTAGAACATATTAGTCAAAATAATAATCAACTAATAGAAAGAGGAAATATTGAAGAGTTTACTAGTAATAAAAACTCATTTCATGAAAATGACATATTATATGGAAAATTGAGGCCACTTCTTAACAAAGTATGGTTGGCAACGGAAGAAGGTTACTGTTCAACAGATATTCTTCCATTACAAGCCAAAGAAAAAATCATTCCAAAAATACTTTTATTGATTCTCACACATCACAGATTTTTTTGGTATGCTGTATCAACTTCTGCTGGAACAAAAATGCCAAGAACCAATTGGTCAGATATGAAAAAATTTCTGATGTTACTTCCGTCATTAAAAGAACAACAAAAAATTGCGTCAAT